>NZ_CP016821.1:0-170002 GCF_000763325.2 Rhodococcus sp. p52 | reverse complement strand
CGTCGCCGGTGTCGTGGTCAGGGTGCGGGGCCGGTGCAGTGTCGGCGACGGGGGTCTCAGCAGTGCCGATCGGCTCCAGGTCGGTCTGGATGACCGCATCGTCGTCGGATTCCCAGGTGGTCTCGGCAGCGACCGGTTCGAGGTCCGAGGAGGCGAGCGCCGCGTCGGCGATCGTCTCGTCCGGGATCGGGAAGTGCACTGATCCGGTGTCGGTGTCTTCGGTGGGAGTCGGTTGCGGCCCGTAGTGCTCGGTTACATCCGGGAAGAGTGTTCCTCGATTGTCGGTCGACAAAGTGTCCTCCGTCGTCGGGTGGTGGGGGCGGGGCGTGCCCGCCCCCACCGAAAGCTGGTCGAGCAGGTCAGGCCGGCACGATGCCGTCGCCGATCGCGGTGGAGATCATCTCGGCGGCAGTGCCGGCCGAACCGCCGAAGAAGGTATCCAGTGCGTTGTCCACACCGGCGATCACGCCTTCACCACCGGGCTGGACCTTGACCCACTCACGGACCTGGGAATCGACCTGCGGGGCGGTCTGCACGACATTGCGGACGGCGTCGGCGGCGGCCTGTCCGACCGGGCCGGAGGACTGCCACTGCTCGACTGTGGAGTCGGCCTGCTCGGTGAGCACGTCCTCCCCTACGTCCGGCAGTTCCACCTCGATGGGCTGACCTTCGTCGTCACCGGCACCGAAAGCGGTCCCGGCAGCCAAACCCACCAGCCCACCACCGACGGCGCAGGGCACACCGGCCAGCGTCGCGCCGACAGCGGTACCGAGGGCGGTACCGGCGACACCGGTGGTGATCTGGGGCAGCGGAGGCGGCAACGGAACCATGCCGGCCATCCCGGCACCGGCAAGGCCACCAATCGTTCCGCCGAGTGCGCCACCACCGACGGCGCACGCCGTGCCGACCGCAGTCGCGCCGACGGCGGTTGCCGTGATCTGAGCGGTTGCTACCCGATCGGCGCGGCTGGCTTCGATACCGACCGACTTGTAGAACGTCGCCACATCCGACCGGATCAGACCGGCGGTGTTGTTGGTGCGCTCCCGGTCATCGTCGGTGACCCAGTTCGGCTGGTTGAAGTGGATGTCCCCGACCATGATCTTCTCGGGCGGAGCGATGTAGATCGGTTCCGGCTCGACCGGCTGCGGGGCACGCAGCTCCAGCGGGTCGATCGGCGGCGGAGAGGACTGCCGCTCGTAGCGGTTCGTGTCGTAGTTGTAGTCCGGCAGCGGCGCATACTCGCGCTGCTGCGCCGGCGGCGGAGTCCAGTAGATCTGCTTGGCCGGAGGCTCGGGCGCGCTGGTAGTACCGCCCTGAGTGGACGGTGCCGGGGTGGTCACCCCACCCTGCGAGGGCAGTTCCACCGGATCGGCCGAGGCCAGGCCGGTGCCCGCTGCCACGATCGCGGCGGCCGTGGCGGGCACGACACTCACCTTGGCGATGCGCGATGCCCTGCGATGCTTGCTCATACTCGCTTCTCTTTCTTCTGTGTCGAGGCGTGAATCAATTGAGTTCGGCGGCCGAGATGCCGCCCTGATCGAGCACCGTCGGTCCCGCGTCGACCACAGTCGTGGTGCTCACCGCCGGTTCCGAGGTGGTGGACGTCGCCGTCTGCGACGACGTGATGGTCGAGACGGTCGCAGAGGTCACGGGCGGCGTGACCGACGTGGTGGGTGGCGTCGTCGACGTGGATGTGGACGTCGAGGTCACCGAGGTGGACGTGGAGACGGCGGGGTCTGCCGCAGCCCGGATATCGGCTGCGGCGGCCGCGAGCCAGGACGCAGCGAACCGGGTCGGAGCCTGCCCGCTGGCCGTGGCAGGGACCGACCCGTAGGAGCCGTGTTCGGCGGCGACATTGCGCACCGTCGTCATTGCCACCAGGTCGAACGCGTCCCGGTTGGCCTTGACCTCGTTCTGCACGACCTGGAACGCCTGCCGCACCAATCGCTGCGAGGTCGCCGGCGGGACCAGCTCGGGCAGCACACTGACCGTCTTGGCCGCGAGCACACCGAAGGCCGCGGCCGGATTGGCCAACCCGGCCGCCGCGACCGCTGCGATCGTCTCCGGGGTCAGCACCTTCTTGACGACCGTGACCGCCGCATTGATGCCGATCAGCCCGACCTTCATCAACGCTGCGGTGACTTCCTGCCCCGTCGGCGGCGTGGCCCGAGGATCGGATGCCTCGGCCAGGCGCTGCGAGATGGTCTTCTTCGGCTGGACCGAGATCGCCGACAGCGCGTTCTTCGGCGCCTGAATGTCCTGGTTGACCACATCGACGGCGGTCTTGAACGCTGTCGATGCCAGTGCCCGTCCGACCGTGGAGATCGCGACGAACGGATCCCCGCCGACCTCGACCTGACCGGCGACGTTGACCACCGCCCGCACGACCGGGGCGTTCGCCGGCGCATCACAGGCCAGATCCCCGCCCTGGCACCAGGACGACACCCGTCCCGACAGGCTGCCGTAGCTGCTGGTCAGATCGGCCACCGGCCCGATGCCACCCCCCTTGGGGGCGGTGAACGACACCGATGACAGCGCCTTGACCGCCTCTCCCCTGGTACCGGGAACCGGTGACGGGGCTGTCTGCGAGGTCCCGGGGAACAATCCCGATCCGGGGCTGCGGGTCGGCGCGCCGAACAAGGCACCGGCTGCGACCGAGCGGGCCGGAACGGCCCCGGTGCCCTCACCAACCGAACGCAGGAAGTTCGATGCGGCATGGGCGCCCTGGGAGAAGCCGACGACGGCGAGCTTGGCCGAGGGGCACTGCGAGAGCACCTTCTGCGCCGCCAGGGACAGGTTCTCCTCCCCCGCGGTCACCGACTCGACATACGACTCGGTGCCGCCGGGCGTCAGGCCACCGAACGAACCGGGATACGGCACATACGCCCGGTCCACGCTCGCGCCCAGCTGGCGGGCCTGATCGAGCAGCGGCCCCATGATGTTCGAGAGCATTCCGGTATCGACCTTCACCGGCGCATCGGGCGAGGTCTCGGTGGTGCCCTGCATTCCGAGCACGTACAGGTCCGGGCAGTCCGAGACCAGCTCGCCGAGCCAGTGCGGTTCATCGCCCGTGCTCGACTGGGCATAGGCCGGGGCGGTACCCAGGCCGGCAGTAGCCAGCACAGCTGCCGAAACTGATACGGCTGCAATGCGTTTGGGCCACGCGCTCATATTCCCCTCCTTCACGGCTACGACCTTACTCCAGATCGAAGTTATTTCCCACAGTTATTTCCTACAGAATGTCGGCGGCGATTTCCACCTAGCTGCGCATATGCGGCAAAGTTGGTGCGAGAGTTACCGGAGTGGACCCGAGACGGAGGTGAGTGTGCCGCGCCGCGCCCTGTACGGGTTCGATCCCACCCGGCTCACCGAGGTGCGCCGCGAACGGGGCCTGTCCCGCTCCGACCTCGGACGCCTGTCCGGGGTCACGTACAACACCATCCGCAGCTGGGAGACCGGCGAGGGAGCACCGAGCCCGAGCGCGCTCGAACGCGTGGCCTCAGTCCTCGACGTTGCAATGAGCGAACTCGCCGTCGTGCCGGACGGAGTACAAACCCTGGCGAGCTGGCGGACCCGACAGGGCCTGGCGCAGGCCGACATTGCTCACGAACTGGGGTTGTCGAAGTCCACCTACTCCCGTCTCGAACGGGGCGAGCGCCCGTTGACCGATCCCGAATGCCTGAAGCTGGCACGCATCTTCGAGACAACCGAGGAACAGGTGAGAGCGCTGTGGATGCGCGCTCACCGACGGTCGGGCAGACCGACACGGTGACCCCGCCGGCACATTCACTCACACTCCTGCGTTTCGCCGACCATCCGATCGGAAACCCCCCGAAGGTCAAAATCACGATCGTAATATTACCGTGGTGATAGACGATGCACGTGGTGGAGGCCCCCACGGCGGCGAGTCGGTTCACGCATTGGGGGTGGTTGTAGATTTGACAAGCCCGGTTCACCTGGCCGTTGTCGAGATTCACGAGGAGGTCCACCGTGGCGACGTTCGCCGACAAGCTCCGCTACCTGATCGACAACGTCCACCCCAAGGACCGGGGGCCGTTCACCATGAACGAGATCGTCGAGGGCATCCGCCGCAATGGTGGTTCCATCACACAGGGCTACATCTCCATGCTGCTCAACGGCCAGCGCCCCAATCCGGGCCTGAAAGTCGCCCAGGACCTCGCCGACTTCTTCCGCGTCCCGCTGCAGTACTTCGCAGACGACGACTCGTTCGAAAAAGCTGTGCGGTACATCTCGTGGGTGCAATCCCTGCGAACCGAGGACGTCGAAGCGGCTGCTCGCACCTACAACCCCTACGACGACGAACCCACCCGGCCCTAATAGGGGAAGTTCACGATCGCGAGATACGTCAACGGCGCAATGACCAGGCCGGTGCCGGCACCGACCGCGATTTCTTTCCTCGTGTGATGCTTCAACCTCATCCGGGACCAGGCGATCGCCGGCGCGAGAACCAATCCGGTCCACCACCACGCAGACAGTGCGACCGCGAGGACAGCGACCACGCCGCACCACACCCCCATGTGCACCGACGCTTTGACGCCGACCCCACTGGTCCAGACTCCGATCCCCACCAGGGTCACCAAGCCCGCGCACGTCAGGGCGATCATCTCTTTCGGCCCCTGAGCTACGAGCTGCACGACGAGCGCCACAAGCACCAGGACGAGGATCGCGCCGATCAACCCATGACGTTCCGAATGCTCCGTCACGTGATGGTTCCCGATCCGATCACGCACCATCCCCCACACGATCAACGCCATCGGCAGCACCCCGGCGAAGAGCGCAACGAAGGCGCCCCAGCCCGGATGACCGATCGCGAAACCGAGAATCAAGCACGACGCGATATTGACCGTCCACGGCGCAGCGATCTCGGTCAGCGCCCTGGCCACCAGGTTTTTCACTTCCGCATCTCCGCCTTATCGCAGAGGTGAATATCCTGGAACGCCCTACCGACGGCGCGCACCCACTTGACCGCATCGAACCCAACCGGGGCCCGCAACCCATCGACCCCGATGCCTCCGGACTCCCCTGCATGCACCCATCGCGCGACCGACTCCGCAGTGGCCGGCAAGCCATGTTCGGGCAACTTGTCCACATCGGCCTGCATCGACAGCGCATCGAGCACCTCATTCGCCCGGTCCGCGGTACGCCGGGACGGATCGAACGAAGCCCACGACCCCCGGATCACCCCCGGCCAGCGTTCCTTCACCACCACCATGTACAGCTCCGCGAAGTCCCGACGCTGCTTCTGACTCCGGAAGACCCCCTCGATAGAAGACCACAGCAGCCCGAACGTCGTCAGAACCGCTCCGATCAGAGCCAGCTGCGTCGTCAGATCCAACGCATACGTCGAGGTCTCGACCCACCCCAGGCGCGCCGCAACGATGTATCCGCCCCGAATCCACGCATACGACGCCAGCACAGCAACCCCACAGGCCAGGATCGCAAGCCCCCGCCCAGCGGGCGTGCCCAAGTCCCAACCCAGCAACACGACCACAGTGATGACGGTGCACAGAACAGCTGCCACCCCCATCACGAAGGCCGCGGAGTCGGCATAGCCCGGCAGATGCACGTAGAGCTCGTCGAACTGGTACCCATCGGCCGCCTGAGGAGCTGGCTCCGCCGAGAAGAACAACGCGACCGCCACCGCGGTTGCAGCCGCCGCCCCTGCCGACAGAGGGGCGATCCACCGCCGCTGACGATCCACGTCAGGCACCCGAAGCGCCACGATGATGATCGACGCGCCGAGACAGATCCCGAAGAAGATCCCGTGCTTGACCGCCGACGTTGCGTTCGCAACCCCCACGGCCTCACTGATGAACCGATCGACCGCACCGACATTCACCGTCGTGTGCAGCGCCATGAAGATGAACACCACAGCGGTACCGAGCGTCAGAACCGAGCGCGAAGTGCGCCAACGCCACAACCGAGTGAGAGCCACCCACCACAACAAGACCGACACGACGATCGAAGCGAACACCGCTACAACGCCTCGTTCAGCAACGATCGAATCCGAGCCGACCGCGCCCCATCTGCCCCGGCAATCCGCCGACACAACTCCGACGCGAACGCCTCCGCCTCCACCTCGAGTCGCCGCCGAGACTCGTCGAGACAGTCGAGCTGGCCGCACTCGCGCAGCATCAAATTGGCCATGTCATGCCACTCCGGGGGAAGCGTCCGGTTTGCAGTCTCCAACGCAGGCACCCCCTTGTGCCCCAGCAGCATGTGCCCGAATTCGTGAGCAACGGTCCGATCGGGAGTCGCGACCCACGGGGCGTAGTGAATCTCGTCCCGCTCCGGATAACTGCGCCAGACCCCGAAGACGCCAGGGGCGAGATCGTCACTACGGACCACCTGCAAGGGACGGTCACGGAGCCGCTCGATCGTCGGAATCAGTCCGAAGACCGACGCCGCCTCATCCCCCCGCGCATGTGCAAGTAGCTCGCTCACTGCACCCACTACCGGGTCCACAGACGCCCTCCCACTCCTCGGCGCCTCACGTCGCTCTCTAGAGAACTCGGCACACACCAAGTCGAGGGGTCGCAGCAATCGCGTCGAACCGACGTCCCCCCGACGGAACATCGACGAATCCGGAGATTCGACCTTTGGCATCGTACCGAGTTCTACGGGCTCGAAATGTGATCTGTGGCACCACGTCTGCAGATAAGCATTCCGCGTCTCGTGCATGCACTGCGTGTAATGCGTGTGGCGTCACGCAAGTGAGCTGCGCGTGCAGAGCAGTCAGTGCATGCATCGCATGTGTCGCGGGTATTGCATGCACGGCATGCACGGCATGCATTGCGTGCACGCAATGCACATGTTGCGTATGTTGCACGGCGTGTCTGCAACGCAAGCCACGCGAGATACGCAAGGATTGCACTGTCGGCACGCCACGCACGGCACGCCTGCAACGCAAGCCACGCGAGGAACGCAAGGATTGCACTGTCGGCACGCCACGCACGGCACGCCTGCAACGCAAGCCACGCGAGGAACGCAAGGATTGCACTGTCGGCACGCCACGCACGGCACGCCTGCAACGCAAGCCACGCGA
Organism: Rhodococcus sp. p52; assembly: GCF_000763325.2. Taxonomy (NCBI): domain Bacteria; kingdom Bacillati; phylum Actinomycetota; class Actinomycetes; order Mycobacteriales; family Nocardiaceae; genus Rhodococcus; species Rhodococcus sp. p52. The sequence continues at coordinate 162,936 of NZ_CP016821.1, read as the reverse complement.
GGAACGCAAGGATTGCACTGTCCACGCACGCAGCAACGCAAGCCACGCGAGGAACGCAAGGATTGCACTGTCGGCACGCCACGCACGGCACGCCTGCAACGCAAGCCACGCGAGGAACGCAAGGATTGCACTGTCGGCACGCCACGCACGGCACGCCTGCAACGCAAGCCACGCGAGGAACGCAAGGATTGCACTGTCGGCACGCCACGCACGGCACGCCTGCAACGCAAGCCACGCGAGGAACGCAAGGATTGCACTGTCGGCACGCCACGCACGGCACGCCTGCAACGCAAGCCACGCGAGGAACGCAAGGATTGCACTGTCGGCACGCCACGCACGGCACGCCTGCAACGCAAGCCACGCGAGGAACGCGCCGTGATGCAACACGGACTCGGATCATCGACTGAAAGGTGCGCAATGCAACCACGCAAGATCGCCATTGCCAATCAGAAGGGCGGCGTGGGCAAGACTGCAACAGCACTCGGCCTGGCCAGTGCTGTGTCAGCGAAAGGGGGCAAGGTCCTTGTCGTCGATGCCGACTCTCAGGGCAATGCCACCAACGGCCTCGGTGTGACCGTCGAAGGCGACATGCTCACCACCTACCACCTGATGAACCAGACCGTCGAAGGTGGCGCAGCGAATGCCGTCATAGCGACCGACTGGGGCGGAGTCGACCTGATTCCCGCAGACGAGGAGCTCGGCAAAATCGAGTCCGATGGCTCAAACGACCTGGTCTTCCGCCTCGATGTCGCCTTCGAAGGCCTGGATCTGAGTCCCTACGACGTCGTGCTGTTCGACTGTCCACCAAGCTTGGGCAAGGTCCTGTTCGCCGTCCTCATCGCTTGTGACGGGGTGGTAGCTGTCACCGAACCGACGATCGACAGTGTGCATGGTGTCGAACGCCTCGACGAAACCATCCGTACGGTGCGCAAACGTGCCAACCCTCGCCTCAACTTCGACAAGATCGTTCTCAGCCGCCGCCGCGGCACCGCCGAGCACAATTTCCGGGAGACCGAGCTGCGGGAGGTCTATGGCGATCTCGTAGCCCGCACGATCATTCCGGAACTGGCAACTCGTCAGGACGCGCACAGCGCACGGACACCCATCCACCAATTCCGAGGTGGTCGCGCGATTTCTCTTCAAACCGCCTACAGCGATCTTCTTGCCGAACTGTCTCTCACCACTGGAGGTGCATCGTGACCGCACAACGTCAGCCGGCGATCCGCAAGACCCACCCCGCCGAGGAACTGCCCGAACGCCCCACGCGCATCGAGCAATCAACGCCCGCGCCGACCCCAGTACCTGCACGTTCGGTCACGCCGTCAGTGACGGGAAGCGACACCGATCCGGCAGAGGGCCTGTCGGCGACGCACAACACGCGAATCCGTCCGAGCATCAAGGCGCGGCTGCGTAGGGGAGTGGACAAACTTCGCTACGAGACGGGAGACCGAACCATTAGCGAGGCGTCGATTACCGACAAGGCGCTGCAGGAGTACCTCGACAAGCACGGACTCTGACGTAGCACTACGACCCCCAGCACTGCGTGCGTTGCAGGCCCGCGACGCACGCAGTGCAGGTCCCCTACGCGGCTGCAACCGCAAGGGGCCCGTTGACCAGGACTACCACCCGTTAGGAAGGACACCATCCGGTCATGCCCGACGATACAACCCCGCCCGCAACCGCGTTGCGAACCGAGTTGCCCGTGAGCCGACAGATGACACTAGCGTTGGTGACCGTGGCCGCCATGACTCTGTTCATCGCAGCGCTGTCCTTCATCCTGTCGTTCGATGCACTTCGAGCCCTGGCGATCGAGGTCGGTGTGCAACCGGGACGAGCATGGATGGCGCCGGTTGCCATCGACGTTGCCCAAGCTGCTGCAACCGCCGGCTATGTCATCTTCCGCATCTCCGGCCGCGGCCGATACACCCTTGCGTACTGCGCCACGTTGGCCGTGGTGACGGTGTTGTTGAGTGTGGTCGGCAACGCCTTCCATGCCTGGCAGACAGCTGAGCGCAACCTTGCCCGAGTTGCAGCAGGGGAGGACCTCGGGTTCGTTCCGCAGGCCCCCTGGATCGGAGCGCTGTTTGCCGCGATTTTCCCGCTGCTGTGGCTTGCGTTGTTCCACTTGTTCGTGATGATGATCCAGCGCAACCAACCCTCTCCCGGTACTCCAGCGCTTACCAACACCGTGGCACCCGCTTCGACTGTCTCTGCCACCGCGCCTCGGATCGCGGTGCGTCCCGAGCCTCGTGCTTCCGGAGACGGTGCAACCGCTGACGGAGGTCTGGCAACCCCTCACAGCGCCGCGCACGCACCGTTGCAGGGCGGGCCCGTGACCGAACAGAGCGATGCAACTGCTTCGGGAACACTCGCCTTCGCCTGCAACTCGGTTGTCGAGCCGACAACAATGGGACAACCTGCGGTGTCCGTCACGCGCAACGGATATGCGCAGACCCAGGAGGGATTGCTTCGATTCCTCGCCGACTCCGAGTTCCACGAGACCGTGCAAGTCGTGGCATCGATGATGATCAAGTCCCCGCAACTGCGGCAGATCGATGTTGCTCACCGATTGCAGATCGACAAGTCCACCGTCAGCCGGCGGTGGCGGCAGTTCTGTCAGGCGGCCGAAACCGAAGGGTTCCTGGTCCCGCCATTGCCTGCAATCGAGACCGCTGATCCGGTGAAAGAGCCCTCCCTCGTCTAGACCTCCGTATCGGAACCTTGCCCCAAGCGGCGGCGGAGAACGCTGTCCGCCGCCGCCTATGCACTGCGACCGGCAGATTGTGCGGAAGGTCGGGGCGGTGACGGTGAGGATGGAGCTGGAATGCCGAAGAGAGGTGCCGTGTACTTCGTCGACGGCCGTCGCATTCGGTCGCTCGAGGATTTTCTTTCTGTTGTGGGCGAAGCAGTATGGGGGCCCGGTGGGTATTTTGGTCGCAATCTGGATGCCTTCGCTGACTGTCTGACCGGCGGATATGGCACACCCGAAGACATCTTCACTGCATCTCGACAACAACTGTCGAGATGCAGTGAAGTTTGACAGGACACGCCGCTAAAGATTGACCGAGGCTCGGTGAGACGAGAGCGCCGGTCAAGGTTTCATTCCGGGAAACCGCAGCTCAGAGGCCTTATAAAGCTGCGGTCGGCCCAGTTAATCTGCCCCGCCCCATCTCGCTCATCTTCGCTGCATCTCGACAATGTCGCGATGCAGTGAAGATTGACAGGACACGCCGCTATAGATTGACAGAGGCTCGGTGAGACGAGAGCGCCGGTCAAGGTTTCATTCCAGGAAACCGCAGCTCAGAAGCCTTAAAAAGGCGGTAGTCGGCCCAGTTGATCTGCCTCGCCCATCTCGCTAATCTTCGCTGCATCTCGACATCAGGTGCGGGAGAGTGCGGCTTCTTCTCGGGCTCGGCGCAGGGTTGCGTACATCGCGGAACGGCAGAGTCCGCTGATTTCGCAGAGCTGGGCTGCGGTGTATTCGCCGGATTCGTAGTCGGCGAGCAGGCGTTTGCGCTGCAAGGTGGACAGCTTCGGTTGCTTGCCTTTGAGGCGGCCGGCCTTCTTCGCTTCGGCCATGCCTTCGCGGGTGCGGGCGCGGATGAGGTCGGATTCGAACTCGGCCATCAGCGACAACATGCCGAAGAAGAGTTTGCCGGTGGGATCGGTCGGGTCGTGGACGGAGCCGCCGATGCTCAGGCGGGTGCCTTTGGCTTCGAGTTCGTCGGCGATTGCCCGGAGGTCGACGGCGGAGCGGCCGAGGCGGTCGAGTTTGGCGACGACGAGAGTGTCGCCTTCGCGGCAGGCGGCGAGTGCTTCGCGCAGGCCGGGTCGGTGTCGGCTGCGGCCGGTGTAGCCCTTGTCGGTGTAGATCCGCTCGTCGGGGCCTCCGAGGCGTTTGAGGGCTGTGCGTTGCGCTCGCAGGTCTTGGCCCGCGGTGCTGCATCGGGCATAGCCGATCAGGATTCCGTCCATGAGGCGACGATCGTGCTGTTTGGGTCAGCTATACGAGACCGATATGCAGGACGGTTAAACAGGACGGTCGGACGGCCGTCTTCCGCAGGACACGATCGAGTGCCGGGCCGTTTCGGGGTGTGCTGTTTGGGGATCCGTCCGCAAACTTGATCTTGTTCCGAAAACGAACGTATATGAAAAATCGACGACTGAATCGGACGACCTGTGAACTTCGGCGGTAGGGGCACGATTCTGACGGTGAAAATGGCATTGCCTCGGCGCACAACTGTGCCCCGGACTACACGCGGGCACAACAGTGGCGGCGAACGATCAGATCCATCTCTCGTACCGATCGGCAGGCATCAGCCACGTCGCTGCGGCACCGGGGCCGGAACCCGAACCGGTCGGTGAACCGGTCCCAGTACTGAGACCGGTGCTTCTCGTCGAGTGTGGTCCAGCCGGGCGGCAGCGGACTACCGAAGTCGAGCGTGTGCCGCACCATGGTGAGCCTCCTGGGCATACTCACGCAACAACGCCCGCACCTGGGGATCGAACGGTGTGAGCGAGGTCGGGGCTGGTGTACGTTCGTACTTCGGTGGCAGGTCCGAGGCTCCCGCCCGCTCGACGGTAGCCTTGCCGATCCCCAGATCCCGCCACCTGCCGTCGCCAAACTCCGTCCGCGACCAGTCACCGGATCAACACCCAATCCTCCACTGATATCACCCATCCAATCTGTCCGGGCGGCATCGTTCTCGAGCGTCGCCGGCAGTAGCCTGGAAACAAGTCAGCATGTGGCCAACCAGCCTCGACTACTGCACAATTGGAAGATGGTCAGTCAAGGAATCGTCCGCAGCTGGGATATTGATCAAATGCATGGAGTCATCGAATCCGAAGACACTCCAGGCGGCAGCTACACTCCGTTCCCTGCAGTTTTACTCCCAGGATTTCCGGCTTTGACCGCAGGCCAACACGTCTATTTTGAGTGGTCCCACAGAGAAGCGCCCTTGTTTGGATTTCGATATGAAACCAGCCGAGTTTGGTTAGCTGAAACCAAAATGGAGTTGGAATCAGCCCCTCGCAGCCCTTTTAGGGCGCGACTATGGAGATTGAATTCCAATGGAGCAGCAGATGAAATAGAACCTTGACCGAGTATATTGATACCGCGGTCAGGGGTTCGACCCCACGCCGAGCCGATCATTCAAACAAGAGTTCCCCAGCAGTGAGAGCGCTACAAGCGCGTTGCAGTGCGTAAAGCGGTCAGGGGTCGGAACGCTCCGATCCCTGACCGCTCCGACCCCTGACTGCCTGTCAGCTCTTTACCGGCTCGGCGGACGTAGCCACATAAAAGTAGCCCTCCTGATTTGTAGTGGGTCTCCAAGCAAACTCCACAGTGGCGCCGACCTCAAGATTCCGGAACCTGGATTGATCCAAGCTACCGAAATGCACCCAGCAGCCACCCGGCGTGTCGTCGGACTCGATAACACCCCAGCCCTCGTAGTCATCCCAGGAGGTCACCACCCCTACACTCATATTCGATCCCTTCGTTCTGTGCTCAGACATTCGAATTTCCCCGTTGACTAGTTGAAATCCAGCACGGTGTAGTCAAAGGTCCAAGTTGTCGCTGTCGTCTGTCCGTATTTATCGGGGAAGGTGCACCACCCGTACAGGAGTTCAACCGCACCGATCTTATGATTTGGCACAGTTGAGTGCATAATAAAATCGAGCGTTATTTCCCTTCCTGGACTGTAGTGATCCCAATTGTAGCTGGTCGTTTTCCCGTTCTCTTGAACACGTGCCTGGCATCTTGAAACAGTCGCCCCACCGTTTAGTCCAACTGCTTTAACTCCGGGAGAAAAAACCATACTCCAGCCCATAGGGTACTTACTGGGAGCAAGAGAATAATTAACTCTTGCATTAAACTTACCTACCTCATCCTCGTCGTCGAATACGTCAGATGCCGGATGGAAGTTGAAGCCATAGACTCCCGAATCTACATTAACGGGTTCAAAAAGGCTCATCTTCTTATTCTGGAAGCTTTGAGTCCGCCCTCCAGAAGGCGTTGCTTCCTCATCAGTGATCGGATATCCGTACTGACCACCCTCATACCCGCTAATGGAGTATTCCCACTCAAATACTCCTGTAAGCGGATGAGCGCCGGTATTGGGGTGCCAGTAGATGACGCCACGTTCGAAGCGGTCCATCTGGCCCTGCCCGTCCGGGAGCGGGATTTGGTCCTGGATCGGGTATCCGAGCAAGCTACCGGAGGTTTCGGCGCCGACAGCGTTCCATTTGTCACGGATCGGACCGTTCGGGATGGCGGAGCCGATGGCGTTGACGAACGCGACGTAAATCGCGCCGTGCTGAAATTCCTGACGTCGGCCGATCGCGTCGGCGTGGACAATTTCGTCGGTGGTGGGGTAGCCGAGCCACCCAGCTTCGTAGCCGTGGATGCCCCAGCGGTTGAGGAAGCTGTTGACCACCGGATGCGCGCCGGCATTGGGGTGCCAGTAGATCGGTCCGTTAAGGAAGGTCACGCGCTGGCCAGTACCGTCGGGATTGGTGATGTTGCCGCTCGTCGGGAACGACAGAAAGCTGGCCGGCCCGCCGAGGGAGTTGTACTTGTCGCGGATCGCGCCACACACCTGATGAGGAGCGGGCCAGTAGGTTTGGCAGGTCACCGCCGCGATCGACATACGGGAAAGAGCGGAGCGCTCCTGCGCCTCCATCATCTCGGCTTTGTCGGCATCTTCCTTGGTAAACGGCGCCGGGATCTCCTCCCGATCCGAACGCATCTGCCCCGGTACGAGCGTGGCGTTCGGGTTCTCCGTCGGCGCCCAGTCCAGGTCAGGTTCGGCGGTCTTGGACGACAATTCCGGACTATCCGGGGTGACAGGCTGATCGGAAGTCGGTGCAGCGGGTCGTAGTTCCGTCGGCAACGGTTCAAGGGTGTCCTCGGACGGCGGGGCGGGTTCCGGCTCTTGCGCGGCTGTCACCGGCGGTGCGGCCGGGTCCGGGACCGTTTGCGATGCCGGGGTGGTGACGCAGTCTGCCGGGACCACCGAGGTAGTCGTGGTTGTGGGCGGCGGAGTCGTGGTGGTGGCCGGGGGTGTGGTGGTCGGTACCGCGCACGGATCGACCGCGGTGGTGTCGGCCGGGGCGTCGAGCGGCACCAGGTCCGGGGATGTTATTGCCGGTGTGGACTGTGTCGTGGTGGGGACGGCCGGTGTCGTCTCGATCGGCTGGGCCATGGCTGCCGACCCTCCGACGGCAACCATCAGCACCGTGGTGCTCGCGATCAGGCACTGGCTCATCCATCTGTGCCGGGACAGGACGGAGCCCCGCTGGGGATGCGAATCCATCTGTGACCTAATTCTTCTCGGGTGAATAGGTACAGCGGTGGCGCCATCGCTAGTGAGCAACCTAAACGGTTTCTCAATTTGCACAAATGGAACAGGTAACACTTAGGTCACAGATACCGTTCGACCTGTTTTTTTACAAAAGTCCAGAAGAAACCCGACATTCGGTGCTAGACAAACAAGATCATCGCTCGGCTCGAGCGATGGTTCCCCCGGGGAGCAGTGACCCCGAAAACAGGTGAAGGAGCGGTATATGCACGTGCGCGACAAAGCGGCGAGGACGCGGCGGCGGATGGCGACCGCGGTGGCCGCGGCCGGGCTGGCGGTCCTGGCCTTGACCGGCGGTGGTGTGGCCACCGCTGCGCCGGCCGAGGTGACCGCTGACTGCCAGATCTATTGGCCGTCGCCGTTCCAGGTGTGCGATCAGATCAAGGACCTGTACAACAGCCTCGGCGGAGCGGCGAGCCCGCTCGGCTTCCCGTCCTCGGCCGCGCAGGCGTACGGCACCGACGGACTCCGCCAGACCTTCACCGGCGGGGCGATCGTCTGGACCCCCTCGACCGGCGCCTACATCGAATAAACCGTGCGGCCGGCGGGTGAGCGACCGAAGATCAGAAACGGAATCTTCCGGACCTGAACGATCCGGGTCGGCTCACCCGCGGCGGCAGCCGGCAACAGCGCGGCCTGCGCGGTCTCGGCGATCCGGAATCACGCGCGGGCCCAAAGCAATTGTCAGGTCGAGGTCTGTGGACGATTCCAGCGGGCGTGCCGGATGCGCTCGCATTTACGGCGACGGGCAGGAACCATGATGCCCGGAAGCAGGAACCGCCACATCTGATCGATCCGCTGTTCGAGATCGACCCGTCGATCGAGCACGTTCGAGACCATCTGCACCCCGGTGAACGCCGAGATCACGAACCGGGCCAGTTCCGGCGCATCGACCGTGCCGGGCAGATCGCCTTCGGCGATGGCGGTCTCGGCGAGCTGCCGGCACGCCTCGATCCAGTCCCGGTAGGGACCGGCCGGATCCGGCGGTCCTCCTCCGCCGCTGAATTCGAGGGTCAGCCGGATCCCGGCCCGGACGATCGGGTCCTGCACGATCTGTCGGCCCATCTCGTGGCAGAGCATCACGATCTGCTCGAGTGCCGAGGCGTGGGTTGCGGCGATCGCCTCGACCGCGGCGAGGGAGATCTCGTGTTGTCGCTGCACGACAGCGTCGGCGAGTTCCTCCTTCGATTTGAAGTGGAAGTACAAGGCACCTTTGCTCAGGCCCGTGCCCGCCTCGATGATGTCGCCGAGGGAGGCGCCCTCGAAGCCCCGCTGGTCGAAGGCGGCCGCGGCCGCTGCCACGAGCTGGTGCCGCGTCGCCACTGCCCGAGCCTGCTTGACCAATCCCGTGTCCTTGTCTCGAACTCTCGAAGCCCCGGTGTGAGGGCCCGCCCTGACGAATCGCGACCTGCGCCCGTGCCGGGGAAGACCGTAGCAGTCGACGGGAATCCGGCCTGGTCGACAGCACTGTGACCGGTTCCCACCGTGCGGTGGTGGGAGCACCATCGGGAACCGACACCCGGCAGGGATTCGGTCGACCGACTCGATGACGACCGGGTTGTCGTCGTCGACGTCGGCACTCGCCGACCACCGACACGCCCGCCGGACCGGCCCGGGAGCGGGTCCTCGCCGGCGAAGACGATCTGTCACCCTCGTCGATCACTCGACTCACCGCGCAGTGGCAGCCGCCCATGCAATCGCGTCCGGGGAGCGGGACCCGACCCTCCCCTGGAACGGACCCTCAAACCCGACACGCGGTGACCGGCATCCTCGTCGATTCCTCGGGTGCACACGTGCAGTTCCACAGCGCCGACGACCTCGACCTCGAGATGCACGACGAGGGCCGGCAGGTGGTGTTCGCGCTGACCGCGACCGGCTCCGGAGGCGATATCGATCCGGCGCCGCTGACCGTGCGCGGGGTGATCACCTGCGAGGCGGTCACCGAGCACTGAGCGGCACCGGACCATGTGTGTCCTGAAGGTGGCATAGCAGCAGCCCCACCCCGACCGCTGTAGCGCACACGCCGACGAGCGCGGTGACCAAAGCCGGGACCAGATGGTAGGTGCCGGTCTCGACCAGCGGCAGCCAAACCTTCCTGTCTCGTTGATGGATCGGTCCGCGAAATTGATCTTGTTTTGAAAACGACCCTTACATCGACAACCACGTATGTGGGGTGAGCGTGCACACGGTCGCGGTCTCGAATAGTCTGTGCGGTGCCCCCATGCTCCCTACGTGAGGGCACAGTTCGCGCGCTTTCCGCCCGGCGCGCGGACGAAGGTCCGTCGGCGCCGTATGCCGACGGAACCTCGCAGGCCAGTGATGGTGAGTACCCCTCGTAAATCTCGCCGTCACTGGCCTGTCGGCAACTCCCGACACAACACCCGCCGATGCGTCCGGACACTCCCGATATCCACACGTATCGGCGCCATCCCAGACAAACAATACCATTCGACCGGTATTGCCCGTTGCGTTCGAGGGTACCGCATGTGCACCGCATAGGGAACGCCTCACCGACACATACCCGCTGCATGGTCGATCCGTCCCGGAAACCTCGCGAACACGATCTACTACGTGACTCCCGCAGCTCCCTCACGGCGAGGTGGGACTCGCCGGAAGGGCATTCGGTGAGGGCTCCAGGGCAGTCTCGGCCCAGATTCGGTCGCTGACGTAGTGATGATCGTGCCCGATCAGATCGACGTGACGTGCGGACAGTCCCCGCTCTCGGCCTATCCGCAGTGCCTGCTCGTAGTCGACGGCGTCGGACGGTGGTGTGAGCAGACCATGTGCGGTGGCGGTGTGGACGAGTTCGCGGACGGTCACCGCAGTCGGATGGGCGAGATGACGCATGCCCCCACGCAACGCCGCGGGCAGGGCGCGCGCCGCGAGTGCGGCGGTGAGCCGGCCGACGTCGCCGCGTGAAATCACCGATTGACGTGCGGCGCCGTCGTCGATCCACACCCCGAGAGTCGAGACGATGTGCGCCAACCCGGGCAGGAACCATCGATCGCCGGGCCCGTACACGAATCCGGGACGCAGCACCAGACCGCCGTGCCCGCGCACATGGTTTTCGGCAGTCAGACGACTCGCGCTCAGCGCAGTGACCGGAGCCGGAGCAAACTCACCCTCAACGACGTTGCGATGCGGTCCGGGACCGTAGACGCCGATCGTGCTCAGGTACACGATGTGCTCGATACCGTGGTCGGCAGCGGCCGTCACCAGATTCTCGGTACCGAGAGCGTTGACCTCCTCACATCGGGCTGCGTCGGAGCCCGTATAAGACGCTGCATGCACAATCGCGTCGACACCGGCCAGCGCGTCGGTCAAAGCCTTCACATCGAGTAGATCTGCCGCCGCGACCAGCATTGGCGGTCTCGAGGATGTGAGCGGACGGCGCGCTATCGACGTGCATGCCACCCCCATGTTCAGCAGGGCGTCGAGCACCGCCCCACCGAGGAAACCGCTCGAACCCACGACCGCGACGCGCCATGCAGGTGTCGACGGCGCCGATCCGTGGTCCGCGATGCCGTTCCAGTCCGGTGGTACGGTTCGCCTCGGGGGAGGCAGAGGGTCGAGGTTCTCCACGACTCGCCTTTCGGTAGATCATCGAGTAAAAGGACACGGGGTGTGGCCAAACAAGCTCGGGCAGTAGCGACCCGGCAGCAGATCGTGGCAGCAGCGGCCGCCACCTTCGATCGGCTGGGATTCGACGGTGCCAGCCTCGGGGCGATCGTCGAGGCGAGCAGCGGGCTCACCAAAGGTGCCCTGTACTTCCACTTCAAATCGAAGGACGAACTCGCACACGCCGTCGTCGAACAGCAACACGCCATCTCCATCGCCGCGGTCGACGCGATCGCCGCCACACAGGCCTCGGCGCTCGAGCAGATCGTGATGCTCTGCCACGAAATGGGGCGACAGATCGTCGAGGATCCGATCGTCCGGGCCGGCATCCGGTTGACCCTCGAATTCAGTGCGGGCGCCGAACCGGACCAGCCGGGACCGTACCAGGACTGGATCGAAGCCTGCCGGCACCTCGTCGAGACCGCGATCGCCGAGGGCGACCTGCTCCCTACGATCGATCCCTCCGAGCTGGCGCGGTTTGTGATCTCGGCGTTCACCGGGGTTCAGATGGTCTCGAATGTCCTCGATCGACGCATCGATCTCGAACACCGCATCGACCAGATGCTGCAGTTCCTGCTCAACGGCATCCTGACCTCCGACTGCCGCCCCGACAGCGACAAGATCCGTCGGGCTCGCTGGAGCGAGACACACCAGCCGGCCTGACACGCCGCTATCCGCCGGACCCGGGCCCCGGCGCACGAGATGCGCCGGCGGGCCACCTCAGCGTCGCCGTAGCCATCGCCATTCCACGCTGCTCGAGCACGACATGCGCACCCGCAGGCTCTTTCTCGACACCCGAGACCACCATCTCCGCCGGAACGTCGAGTTCGACGAATCGATGAAATTGCGCGCTTATCGACACCGGATCCGCCTCCGGGGCCCCGCATTCCGCTCGTACCGCCTGCCGGGCAGCCTCGAGAACGAGCATGCCCGGCAGGTGATCGGACGGATGGTCGAACAACACCGGATGCGACAGATCCGGCAACACCCGCCAGCGACCCGGCCGCGCCGTGGCACCGACCACCACATCCCCGACCACCGGCACCCCCACCGCGGTCGGATCGACCGGCGTTCCCCTTGGTACAGGGCCCGGCGTCCGCGGCCCACCGGCACCCCAACGCACGGTGTCGTACTCCTCGGCCGTCAGAACGGCAGTTCGGCCTCTGCCGGACCCCACACGGCGGCCGGCGATGGTGAATTCGAGTGCCGCGCTCAAAGCGGTGACCTGCGAGCCACGACGTCGCACATCCGATACCGCCGCGGTGATGGTGACCTCCGCGGCGCCGGCACCGATCACTAGACGTTCCAGCTCTGCGGTGATCTCGATCGTCTGCATCACGAACCGCTGACCGAGCGAGACCCGATACCGGGTGTGCGCCAGATAGATCACGCATTGGCGCAGCGTCTCTGCGAGCAGCATCGGGTCGTAGCGACCGGCCCGGCTGCGATAGAAACCGTGTAGACGCGGCCATTGCGCGCCCAGGACGAATCGGTCCGGTCCGGGACCGCGAACGCAATCGGTGAGGAAGACTTCGGATATCGCCTGGCGGTGGACATGCCTGCGCGGCACCGTCGACTCGAACGACAACACCGCGAGATCATCCTCCAAACCGGACGAACCGTTCACTACCTCCATACCGCAAGTATCACCTTGCGGGTGGGACGTGATCGCACCCCGGTCGGTCAAGTCGCGAGTAGTGGTGTAATTCGTTTCTGATCCTTCGGAGGTTCAGGCGGGTAGTTGCATCAGTGGATCGGTGGTCACCTCCGTCGGTGTGGGGGTGTCGGTGGTCAGGGTCAGTCGGCAGCGGCTGAGGACTTCGAGGCCGAGGTAGCGGCGGCCTTCGGCCCATTCGTCGGTCTGTTCGGCCAAGACGGCGCCGACGAGGCGGATGATGGCGTCGCGGTTGGGGAAGATGCCGACAGCGTCGGTGCGGCGGCGAATCTCGCGGTTGAGTCGCTCGGTGGGGTTGTTGGACCAGATCTGGCGCCACACGTCGTCGGGGAACCCGGTGAAGGCGAGCAGGTCCTCGCGGGCGTCGCCGAGGTGGTCGGCGACCTCGGACAATCGGCCGTCGGTGTATTCGAGGAGTCGGTCGAACTGCTCGTGCACCGCGGTGGCGGTGGGCTGGTCATACACGCTGTGCAGCATCGCTTTTACCGCCGGCCACATGGACTTGGGGCACACTGCCATGAGGTTGGCGGCGTAGTGGGTGCGGCAGCGCTGCCACACCGCGCCGGGCAGGTTCGCCGCGATTGCCTCGACGAGCCCGGCATGAGCATCGGAGGTAACCAAGCGCACCCCGCCCAGGCCGCGGGCCACCAGGTCGGCGAAGAAGGTGTTCCACGATGCCTTGGTCTCACTGGTGGCCACCTGCATGCCCAACACCTCGCGGTGGCCGTCGCCGTTGACGCCGGTCGCCAGCAGCACGACGGCCTTGACGACCTGCTTGTTCTCACGAACCTTGATCGTCAACGCGTCGGCGGTGACGAAGGTGAACGGTCCGGCTTCGTCGAGGCGGCGGTGCCGGAATGCGGCGACCTGCTCGTCGAGGTCTTCGGCCATGCGTGAGACCTGTGACTTCGACAGTGAGTCGATGCCGAGTGTCTTGACCAGTTTGTCCATCCGGCGGGTCGACACACCGGCCAGGTAGCAGTCGGCCACGACGGTGATCAGCGCTGACTCGGCCCGCTTGCGGCGTTCGAGGAGCCACTCGGGAAAGTAGCTGCCCGAGCGTAGCTTCGGAACCGCGACGTCGACGGTGCCGACCCGGGTGTCGAGGGGTCGGTGACGGTAGCCGTTGCGGCGGTTGGTGCGTTCGGCAGAGCGTGCGTTCCATTCGGCCCCGCATACGGCGTCGGCATCCGCAGAGAGCAGGGCGTTGATCATGGTCTGCAGCAGTTCGCGCATCAGATCCGGTGACGCGTCTGCGAGGGCTTGGCCGAGTAGGCCGGCAGGGTCGACAATATGGGGTGCGGTCATCGCGATGACTCCTCGAGGATTCTGTGGAAGGTTGACTCGAAGGATCACGCGGTGGCCGCTTTACGTCGGTCAACGACACAGCGTCAGACACGATCTCGGCCACCGAGTTACACCACTCTATGGGGCACTACTCCCCGGTCATCGAACGACCGGATGTCGATTGCAGGGCATATGTACAGCATTTTGCGCGCCCCACAGAGATCCCGAACGGGACTGATGTCGGAGCAGGTGACATCGAACTGTGGTGCATCAGTGACCGGATGAAGTCCAGGCTCACCGTGGCCACCCTCGAATCCGCAGTGGCTCGGTGGGGTTCGGTTGCCGGGTGCGTGTTCATTCCGATCATGGGTCGCAATTTCGCAGCCGGAAACTCGTCCGCGCCCTGGGCCGCCACGGCCTGGTCGGGTCGATGGGTCGGGGCGGCCGGCGACTGTCGACAACGCCGCGATGGAAATCGTTCTTTGCGCTGCTCCAACGCAACGTCCTCGGCCGACAGCGTTGGGTCACACGCGAGCAGTCGCGCATTGCGATCGTCACCTCGCTTGAGCGAACCTACCGCCGCCGACGCCGTTAGCTCAGACTCGGCAGATTGACGCCAGTCGAGTTCGAAACAACCATGACCACACCGGCCGCACAGGCTGCGTGACCGTATCTGTCACCCCATCGTGCAGCAGTCCCCTTTCGGCAACCGGAGCAGTCGATCGGCAGAGGACCGACCGTACGTCCCGGTGGTCCGTGCCCCCCGCGCATCATAGGAAAGGCCGGCTGATGGCCGGCGTGATGCGGCGTGAAGCAACTGGGGTCGCATCGTCCGATTGCGCTGATCGGTGGCGCTGGAGGTTCGCGTCAGGCCCGACATGACCATGGTTGTAACCGCAGAACATCCCGGAATAGTGCCGCTGACGGGGATGGCTACGGACTTTCCGTACAAGTAGTCCCTGGATCATCCGACACGGATTCGCCGGAGTGAGGGGCCATTGCGACAGGAGCACCTGGTTCCTACACGTACCTGACCTCAACCTCACTGGTCCGGGGCACTTTCGAGTGTCCATCCAGCACGGTGCCGACCGACATGAAACGTGGAAACCGACACGCTACCGACATGAAATCTGGAAACCGACACCAAATCGTGGAACCTACACAAACCGAATAAATCGGGCGAATTCTCGACCTGGTGTTATGTCAGTCGTGGTTTACAAGGGATCGATGCTGCTAATTGCCATTAGCGCACCATCGCCCCCGAAACACCTGTTGAGCGCCTTTTCCTGCTCGAGAGCGTCGGTGCGGGACGGTAGGCTCCTGTTTCGTGCCCGATGACCTGATCAGCCACCGTCCGGACGACGTTTCCGTGCCTGTGCCGACCGAGTCGGCCCCAGCTGCGCCGTCGGTGCCGGTGTTGCCGACCGAGACCCTCGTGCAGGTGGCCGGGACAGCGGGGCGGTCGCGGTCGGAGTCGACCCGCCGCAACTACGCCGCCGACTGGCAACGCTTCACCGCCTGGTGCCAGCGCGAAGGACACGCCCCGCTGCCGGCGCATCCGCTCACCGTCGCCGCCTACCTCCACGACGCGGCATCGACGGTGTCGGAGGTGGGGGAGCGGGCCTACTCACCCTCGACGTTGGCCCGCTGGGTCGCCGGGATCGGCTTCCACCACCGCCGCGCCGGCCACCCCGCCCCCGGAGCGGACGAGCTGGTCACCGCGACCCTGTCCGGGATCCGCCGGGACTATGCGGCGGCGGGGGAGCGGCCCCGCACCCCGCGGGCGCCGTTGCTCACCGCCGACATCGTCACCATCGTCGAGAAGATGCGCGCCGATACCGGCAGTTGGGCCGCGGAGGTCCTCGAACGCCGCGACTCCGCCATCTTCTTGGTGGGCTTCGCCGGGGCGTTTCGCCGCAGCGAACTCGTCGCGCTCACCTGTAGCGACGTGTCGCTGCACCGGCTCGACGGGCTGCACATCAAACTCCGGAAATCGAAGACCGATCAGGAAGGGCGGGGGAGTATCCGGGCCCTGCCGTTCACGCACAGCCACGTCAGTTGCCCGCCGTGTGCGTGGATGCGGTGGGCGCAGGTCGTCGCCGCCTTCGACACCGGGGGCCGCCCCGCCGTCATCCGGCTGCTCCGCACCGCCGAACCCTTCGAGGCGCACGTCTGCCGGGGATCGCGACCACGCATGGCGCCGTCCTCGCCGTGGTTGCGGGCGATCCGCAAGCACGGCAACCTCTCCGACACTGTCCTGTCGGGGGCGGCGGTACACAAAGCGATCCGGCGCCGCGCCGAACAGGCCGGCTACGACCCCGACATCGTCAAACAGCTCGGTGGTCATTCGTTGCGGGCCGGATTCGTCACCCAGGCCTTCCGCAACGGCGCCTCCGCGCACGCGATCATGCGCCAGACCGGTCACACCCCCCCCGCCATGCTCGAGACCTACGCCCGCGAACACGCACCACTCATCGGCAACGCCGTCACCAATCTCGGCCTGTGACCGTGAGCGCCAGCGCCGGACGAGAGTTCTTCCGCAGCACCGATGTTCACGATGCCGACCTCGACCTGCGGATCCCCGCCCGCTACCGCCATGACTGGGCCCTGTTCACCGACTGGTGCACCGCCGCCGACCACCATCCCATCCCCGCCGCACCCGAATCCCTGGCGTTGTTCCTGCACGAGCACCCGGCCGTGGTCGCGACGCAGCGGCGCCGCTTGTCGGCGATCAACGCCGTCCACACCGGGCACGGCTATCCCGCCCCGGGGCGGACCGAGATGGTGCGCCGGCACCTCGACACCACTCGTGCTTCGCGTCTCGACCGGCTCGGGCGCCTTCTGGTGCAGCGGGCGGCCGAACTACCTGTCGAGGGATGGCCGAGCGGACTGTTCGGCCGCCGCGACGCGCTCCTGCTGGTCCTCGCCGCCACCGGCATGACCTTCACCGACCTCACCCGGCTGCGCCGCCGCGACCTCCGCCTCGACGGCAACACCCTCGTGGTTACCACCCGGACCGGCGAAAGATTCCGTCTCCCAACGGATTCCGAGACCGGGGACAACCCCGCGGTCGCGATCTACCAGCGGTGGGCGCAGATCCAGGCGTTCCTCGACCAGTATCCCGGCACCCATCTGCTGCGCCATCACCTCACCGACCCGAGCGAGATCATCACCGATCCGCTCGATGCGGAACAGGCTCGGCAACCGCTGTTGTGTCCGATCGACCGCTGGGGACACCTCCCACACGCGCAGCCGATGACCCCGCAATCGGTGTCGGCGCTGACCCGGGCGCACCTGTCCGGCCGGGCCCCGGTACGGAAGGTGTTGCCCGTTCCCCCGCAAGACGATGTCGACGCTTGGGTCGAGCCTGAGATCGACCTCGACGCCGGCTACTACGACCGCGGTACCACCGCCCGCCGCCGCGATCACCAGACCCTCGAAGACCTCACCGACGTCTTCGACGAGATCGAAGCCCGCACCGATGCGCTCCTCGAGGACCTGATGGGGGTGCTTGAGGGACTGTGAAGGGAGTCTGATGGAGTCGCCCGCTGGACGTGCACGCATGCCGTGCATTCATGCAGTTGTCGTCGGTCTTGATTCTCTCCGACGCATCCCACAGGAGTGCGCCAGAGCCACAGTTAACGAGCGCCGTCGATCAGGACAAGGCAGAACCGGATCCCGCCGAGCCGGTCGCCACGCCCGCCAACCACAGTGCAATGCACTCCGGCGTAAAGCGCTCCCACTTGCACAAGTTGAGGGCAGGCACGGGTGGGGCGGTGTCCGCAGCAGCGGTACCCATCGAACCCGCTCCGAGCGCGGCGGTCACAGCGGTCACGACGACGAACTTGCGCAGCATCAGGTGCCTTCCATAGACGTACATTCTGTGACATCGGAGATGGAGCACTTCGTTACCACAGTATCGATGCGGTCACCGAGGGAAAACCGATGCCATGCTCTTCGAAATCGGTGACCACCTGAAGCAGATGAGACAGGTGAGCGTCGAAGGTGGATTCGGCCAGATGACTAACGGTGGCGAGGTCACACGTGCGCAGCGGAACTGTGTCGGTCTGTGCGGACAGCACGGCGCCATTCGGTCTCTCGCAGCAATCGCAGTCCGTTGAGACCGACGAGGATGGTGGAGCCTTCATGACCCGCCACTCCCAGCGGCAGCGGCAGCGTGCCGACAAGGTCCCAGGTCACCAGGACCACGATGACCGAGGCGGCGATGACGAGGTTGGCGATGACCAGGCGTCGAGCCCTCCGGGCCAGGTGGATCACCGCAGGGATGGCGGTGAGGTCGTCACGGACGACGACCGCGTCGGCGGTCTGCAAGGTCAGATCCGATCCCGCGCCACCCATGGCGATACCGACATGCGCAGCGGCCAGCGCGGGAGCGTCGTTGATGCCGTCTCCGACGACGACCACTTTCGCTCCGTCGGCCTGCAGCGCGCGTACGGCGGCGACCTTGCCGTCGGGCAGCAGCCCGGCCTGCAGGCGCAGCGGCTCAGCGATCAGATCGGCGACCTCGGAATAGGTCTAGCTGCCGAAGAGCGTGTCGAACTGGCGAGTGCTGCCTCTGTCGACCGGCTGGGCCGTGGACGCTGTACGGGTTGCTGTTCACGATCGTGCTCCTATTCGCGCTCCAGGGCGAACAGATCACGTCGCAGCCATGGGACGTCGTGCGCATCGCTCTGCCTCTGCTCACCTATTTTGTCCTCATGTGGGGCGGCGGGTTCCTGTTCGGCGCCGCGATCGGTCTGGGCTACGAGCGCACCACCACCCTGGCGTTCACCGCCGCGGGCAACAACTTCGAACTGGCCATCGCAGCCTCGGCGACAGTGACCGTAGGATCGAAGGAGCTGCAGCGTGCGCCGTGTTCGCCCCAGGGACTCCTGGTGGGTCTGTGGAGGTCACCACGAGAGTTCGCGACAGCGTCCCTCGCCGTCGTGGGGTTCGACCTGCAGGGTGGCGTGTTCGAGGCCGAAGCGTTCCGCCAACAAGGTTTGTGCCGCTGCGAGCACGGCTGTGGAGTCCGCGTCGGATTCGATGACCAGATGTGCAGAGGCCACTTCCATGCCCGAGGTAAGAGTCCAGACGTGCAGGTCGTGGGATTCATGGACTCCAGGAAGGGCATTAAGGGCGGCGTTGACCTCGGTGATGTCGATACTCTTCGGGGCTTGTTGGAGCAGGATGCCGATCGCGTGTCGGCCGAGATTGTAGGCCCGGGGCAGGACGAAGAGTCCGATGGCGACACCGATGAGCGGGTCGGCGTACCGCCAGCCGAACACGATGGTCACCACACCGCTGATAAGCACGCCGACCGAACCGAGCATGTCGGCCAGGACTTCGAGGTAGGCCCCGCGGACGTTGATGCTCTCCTTGGCGCCGGCGCGCAACAGGAGAAACGAAATGACGTTCATGGTGAGGCCGACCACGGCAACGATGGTGACGGGCAGGCCGGGGACTTCGGGTGGGGCGGACAGTCGTTGGAGGGCTTCGTAGAGAATCCAGAGGGCGACGCCGAACAGCAGGAGTGCGTTGAGCAGGGCGGCGAACACTTCGGTGCGGTACAGGCCGAAGGTCCGGTCCGGTCGGGTGCGGGCACGCTGGGCGACGGTGATAGCGGTGACGGCCATCAACACGCCGAACACGTCGGTGAACACGTGCGCGGAGTCGGAGAGCAAGGCCAGCGACGAGGTGGAGAGTCCGACGACGACCTGGAGCACAAAGGTCACCAGGCCCAGGGCCACGGCGATCCACAACCGTCGGACGTGTCGGCCGGAGGCGCTGGTGGCTTGGGCGGGCGAGAGGCCGTGTCCGTGTCCGTGGCTCATCGTTTTCCTTCCTCAAGACACCGACATCATATAGTCATATGCGCATGAATATATAGAGCGGTCGCGAAAATTGGATCGGCACGATCAACTATCCTTCATAGTATTTCGGCGGCGAGGCGCGCGCCTGCAGGTTCGGCCGGCGGGAACGGGCGAACAACGGACGAGGTGAGGTTTTCCGTGGCAGGTACCAGTAGAGCTGCAGTCGGCATGATGGTCTCTTGGACGGCAGGCGCGGCCCTGGTGGCGGCCGCCCTGGCGGCCGTGTCGAGCAGCGAGGTTCTGCGGTTGCTCGGGCTGCCGGATCCAGGAGTGCTCACGAGATACGGACTCCCGGCCGCCACCGCGATAGGGGAAGTGGCGGCGGTGGTGATGATCGGGTCGTTGCTGGTGGCGGCGGTGCTGGTACCACCACAGCGTTCCGGGCTGCTCGATGTCGACGGTTACCGCGCGGTGCGGACTGCGGGCGCGGCTGCAGCGCTATGGGCAGGATCGGCGCTGGTGCTGATTCCTCTGTCGTTGTCGGACACCTCCGGCCAACCACTGAGCACCGTGTTCGCCGATCCGGTTCCGTTCGTGCAGTCGGTGGGGCAAATCGAGGCATCCACCGCCTGGCTGTGGACCGCGTGTATGGCTGCCGCGGTGGGGCTGGGATGCCGCCTCATTCTGCAGCACCGGTGGACACCGTTGT
Source organism: Rhodococcus sp. p52 (assembly GCF_000763325.2). Taxonomy (NCBI): domain Bacteria; kingdom Bacillati; phylum Actinomycetota; class Actinomycetes; order Mycobacteriales; family Nocardiaceae; genus Rhodococcus; species Rhodococcus sp. p52. The sequence goes on along the minus strand of NZ_CP016821.1, from coordinate 142,476 downwards.
TGCTGGTCCTGGCGGTAGGGAGCCTGATGCCACGCGCGTTGACGGGACATTCCGCCGGGGGCGGATCGCATGATCTTGCCACCAACAGCCTGATACTTCATCTGGTGGCGGCCGGACTGTGGGCCGGGGGATTGGCAGCGTTGGTGTTGCACGCCGTGCGTGGTGGCGGACATCTCGATGTCGCCACACGCCGGTTCTCCGCGCTGGCGACGGTGGCATTCGTGGTGATGGCTGCGTCGGGAATAATTAATGCTCTGGTGCGGGTTCCGCTTCGGGAGTTTCTGTCCGGCCCCTACGGACTTGTGGTCCTGGCCAAGGTCGTCGCACTCGGTGTAGTGGGGTGGCTGGGCTGGCGCCAACGGACGGTGGCGATCACGGCTCTGGCCGCCGACGCGTCGAATCGGGGGACGTTCATACGCTTGGCGGTAATCGAATCTGCGGTCCTGACGGCCACGATTGGACTCGGGGTGGCGTTGGGCCGTACTCCGCCGCCATTGGGCGAACGTCGCGAACCCAGCCTGGTCGACGAAGTCTTGGGGTACGGGTTCGATGGTGCCCCGACGCTGGGCAGGTTGCTGACGGAGTGGCGGTTCGATCTGTTACTGGGAACCGCAGCGGTCGTGCTGGCAGCGCTCTACCTGCTGGGAGTGCGGAGGCTACGTGCAGTGAGGCAGCCGTGGCCGGTCCGGCGCACCGTGTCCTGGCTTCTCGGCTGTCTAGTGTTGCTTCTGGTGACATCCTCCGGGGTCGGGCGCTACGCCCCGGCGGCGTTCAGCGTGCACCTGCCCGCATCCGCAGCGCTGGCGATCGTGGTGCCCATGTGCTTGGTTCTGGGCGCTCCGCTCACCTTGGCGGCCCGCGCGGTTCGCTCCGGCCCCAGCGATGCAGTTCCAGGAGCCCGCGACTGGATGCGGGCGATTTTCGCCAGCACCGCACTGCGATGGGTGACCCATCCCCTGGTGGCCGCGGTGGTGCTCGTGGGCACCTTCTACCTGTTGTATCTCGGAGGACTGTACGACGGCGGCTCCTACCCGGGACGCATGGTGCTCGATATGTGGTTGCTGGCGGTGGGGTTGGTCTTCTTCTGGGTCACCGTCGGGATCGATCCTGTCCCCGTGCCGCAGGGACCGTTGACGCGCGTGGGAGCAGTGGCGGTCGCGCTGGCCGGCTACGCGTTCTTTCTGGTCGCCCTGATCATGGCGGATTTTGTGATCGCCGCCGAGTTCTATACCTCACTGCAACTGGGTTGGTTCGACGACTTGGCTGCCAATCAGCGACTCGGTGGAAACCTGGCGTGGGCCGTCGGCGAGCTACCGCTGCTACTGGCCACCGTGCTCGCGCTCGTGCGATGGAGTTCGATCGAAAACCAGCGTGCCCGGAAGCGGAACGACCAGGTCGACCGCGAGGGAGATCGCGAACTGGCCGCGTACAACGCGATGCTGAACGGACTGCACCCACACTCTCGTACCGCGGCAGCAGCCGACGCCGCTGACTCCGGCCACGACCCCAAGCGCGAATCGGAGACCGGGTAACGATCCGGTATTGAAACTATGCAGAATAGTAGTAACGTGTCGGTGTCCGTCACCGTTTCGTTATCACGCGAGCGGGTGCCTTCTTGAGGATGCGATCTTGGCCCGACACCGTAAACCAGAGCCCCAACTCGTCGTTCCCCGCCGCTCTGACTGTAGTACTGCAGCGTGGCCTGTTCCCGAGCCGACCGATCCCATCGACGCAGGTCGCGATGACGCTGCTTTCCCGACGACAGTGGCTGTCCTGGACCCGGCAGAACGTCTCGATATCGAGCATCGGGATGCCCTTGCCGAGCATGCGGACGCCCTCGCCCCGAGGCCGATCCGAAGCAAAGGCGCGCATCGCCGAACGAGCCCAGGAACCAGCGGACGCGTGCTGGCCGTGTCGGTAGCGGCAGGCGCGCTGCTGGCAGCAACGACCTCGAGCGCCCATGCCGCCTCGGTCCCTCCCACGGTCAGCGACGAGATCGAGGCCGCGTCGCAACCCTCAGCCCCTACGGATGTGCTACCCCAGGCCCCCCAGGTGTTGCAGGCCGTGCAGGTGCCGATGCTGGCAGACTTCGCGGATCAACTCGACCGGGCACGGATCCGGGAGGAGCGCCGACTCATGCAAGAGGCCGAGGCGCGCCGCCCAAAAACGCTGATGCCTGTCAGTGGCACGCTCACGTCGAACTTCGGACCCCGCTGGGGCACGAGCCACTACGGGCTCGACATCGCCAACTCGATCGGCACCCCGATCGTCTCGGTGACCGATGGCACGGTACTCGAGGCCGGTCCCGCCTCCGGCTTCGGACTGTGGGTACGAATCCTGCAGGACGACGGCACGATCGGGGTGTTCGGGCACTGAATCGCCCCGGGTCTGATGGAGGCTCTCAATCCATGGAGGATGAGAGTCATGTCAGCACCAAGGAAGTACGGCGACGAGCTGCGTGAGCGCGCGACTCGGATGGCCGTTGAGGCCCGGCAGGACCCGGCGACAAAGGCCGGTGCGATCAAGCGCGTGGCCGACCAGCTGGGGATGCACCCCGAGACGCTGCGGAACTGGGTACGCCAGGCCGAAGTCGACGGCGGCGTCCGGCCCGGGACGAGCACCGATGACGCCAAGCGGTTGGCCGAGCTCGAGCGGGAGAACCGTGAGCTCAAGCGCGCCAACGAGATCCTACGGACCGCGTCAGCGTTTTTCGCGGCAGCGGAGCTCGACCGCAAACTGAAGTGACCGTGGCCTACATCGACGAGCACAAGGATCGCCTCGTCGAGGGCCGCCGGCTCGGGGTCGAGCCGATCGTGGAGGAACTGCGCAGCGCAGGAGTCCCGATCGCCCTGAGCACCTACTACGCCGCCAAGGACCGTCCGCTCTCAGCGCGGGCGGTCCGCGATGCCGAGCTGGTCCCCGAGATCCGCAGGGTGCACAAGGACAACATCGGTGTCTACGGCGCGAAGAAGGTCTGGGCGCAGCTCAACCGCGAAGGCGTCGAGGTGGCTCGGTGCACAGTCGAGCGGCTCATGAAAGCCGACGGGCTGTGCGGGATCAGGCGGGAGAAGACCCGCAAGACCACCTACAGCGAGGGCGCGGAGACCGACCGGCCCGCGGACCTTGTCGATCGCCAGTTCGTCGCTACCGCGCCGAACCAGCTCTGGGTCGCTGACCTCACCTATGTCCGCACCCACGCCGGGTGGGTCTACGTCGCGTTCATCCTCGACGTCTTCTCACGGATGGTCACCGGCTGGCAGGTCTCCACCAGCCTGCGCACCGACCTTGCCCTCGACGCCCTCGACATGGGGCTCTGGGCCCGCCAGCGGGCCGGCCAGAGCGTCGCCGGGCTGACGCATCACTCCGACCGGGGCGTGCAATATCGAGCCATTCGCTACACCGAGCGGCTCGCCGAGGCCGAAGCCGTCGCCTCGGTCGGATCCAAGGGCGACAGCTATGACAACGCGATGGCCGAGGCGTTCAACTCGCTGTTCAAGGCCGAGTGCATCCGCAACCCGGTCATGCGCCCCAAGGGCGGCTGGAAGTCCATCGGTGACGTCGAGATCGCCGTCGCCGAGTACGTCGACTGGTTCAACCACCGACGCGTCCACGGCGAGATCGGACTCATCCCGCCAGCTGAGTTCGAGGCCAGCCACTGGGCCAGCCTCAACACCGAGCACTACCCTCAAACACCCGTCCCCGCTGGGGCCGGATCCAAGTAATCGAGCCTCCACGAAACCCGGGGCGATTCACACATCGATCAGGCCTTGGTTTCTGCAGGTCAGCGCGTGCGAGCCGGGGAACAGATCGCCACCGTGGGCAATCGGGGACAATCGACCGGGCCACATCTGCACTATGAAGTGTGGGGACCGGACGGCCAGAAGGCCGATCCCATGGCATGGTTGAACGCACGAGGGGTTCAGATCGCGTCAGATGCACGCACATAGATAAGGGATAATCGGCGAATGTCTGCGAGGGAAGCCATACACAGGTTGGGGGGTCTCGAAGCCGAGGTGATGAACGAACTGTGGTCGACCGACGAGCCACAGTCGGTCCATGGCCTGGTCGAACGGCTTCGCGATCGCAAGGAATTCGCCTACACCACCATTTTGACCGTGGTCACCCATCTGTATGAGAAGGGCTGGGTGCAGCGAGAAAAACGCAGTCGCGCCTACTACTATTCGCCCTCACGCAGCCGGGAGGAAGCCACCTCCGAGGCACTGCGCGCCCTGCTCGACAGCAGCACCGACCCCAGCGCGGTGCTGCTGCATTTCGCCAAGACGGTCAGCGACCGCGAATACGATGCCCTGCGCCGGGGCTGGACGGGCCGGGCCGCCGACCAATGACATTGGCCCTGGTCCTGTTGCTCGGCGCCGCCCTGATCTCGATGGCGGCCCCGCGAATGCTCGGTCCGCTCGCCACCACCTCCGTGCCTCCCGGAGTCCTGCTGGCGGCGTGGCTGGGCAGCATAGCCGGGGCCTTGTTCTTCGGCGCCTCCGCGGTGGTCACCTTGGCCTGGCCCGACCATGCGCCTGCCGAGACCGCGGTCGAGGCCGTGGTGCGGTGTCTGTCCGCGGTTTCCCACGCGATGCAGCCGTGGATCACCGAAACCCTGGCCGCTACCGGAGCCCTGGCCCTGCTCACCATACCCGTGCGAGCCGTGATCCTGGGTCGGCGGTACACCAGAGAACAAACCCGTCTACTCGACTACCACCGTGATGTGGTCTCCATCGTCGCCCACTCCCGCGACGACGGTGTGATGTGGCTGGCGCACCCGATGCCAATGGCCTACAGCGTGGCCGGCCGACCCGGATTCGTGGTGGCTACCGACGGGCTCTCGCAGTGTCTGAGCGGTTCCGAACGCGATGCTGTCCTGGCCCACGAGCGGGCACACCTGCGAGGCAGTCACCACCTGATCGTCACCACATGTGACATCTTGGCCGCGGTGCTTCCGGCGGTGCCGTTGTTCGCCGCCGCCCCGGCCGCGGTCAAAACCCTGGTCGAACTGACCGCTGATCAGCACGCTGCTCGCGCCACCAGCACGGCGACGGTGTGCTCGGCGCTGACCGTGGTCTCCGCTTCGACATTGCCGCAGCCGGCCGGGACCTTGGGGTTGAGCAACGAGATCTCGCTGCGACTGCTCAAGCTGCGCGTGAGCTGGCGGACGCGGTGCCCGAAGGTGTCGTACGCCACAGCTGCGGCGTTGTCGATGGCGATGCCTGTCGCTACCGCGCTGGTCGGGCTGGCGGCGACCTCCGCGGCCGTGTGCCTGACCCTCGCTCAGGCATGATCCGGCACGGGCGACCGAACCGACCTTAATTACTATGCAGCATAGTAATTAGGTACGCTCGAGGGCGTCTCATCACCGTGCGCTCGCGCGAAACTTCGGATCGGACAGCACATGACCGCTCTCGCCCCGCCCCCCTGGCCTGCCGCTACCCGCCCCATGCCGGCGCGGCGCGGCCCCAAGGGTGCGTTCATCCACAAAATGATCACCACGACCGACCCGAAAGTACTGGGTCAGATGTACCTGGTGACCGCGTTCGCGTTCTTCGCGATCGGAGGCCTGATGGCCCTGATCATGCGCAGCGAACTGGCCGCGCCGGGTCTGCAGTTCCTCTCGAATGAGCAGGGGGTCTGACCCCGGTTCTTGGACACGCTGAATCCAGCACGTGGTGCTGGGGAAGCGAGATGATCCGAGAATCATGGCTAGGAAGAACTATTCCGAGGAGTTCCGCCGTCAGGCCGTCGACTTGTACGAGTCCACCCCTGGGGCCACGGTCCGCGGCATCGCCGAGGACCTCGGCATCGTGCGCGGCACGCTGCGGGGTTGGCTCGAGGTCTACGGGACCGGCAAGAAGACCGCTGCTGACGGAACGCTGACCTCCAACCCACTGCAGTCCAGGCCGTCGAAGAAGAACTCCTCGGCGCCCGAAGGTGAGACGCCGGAGCAGAAGATCGACCGACTGGAGGCCGAGAACGCGGCGCTGCGGGCCGAGACCACCAAGCTCACCACCGAGCGGGAGATCCTCCAGCGGGCGGCCAAGTATTTCGCCGGGGAGACGCGCTGGTGAGTCGCTTCCAGTTCGTCGCCGACAACTCCGCCACCTTCGAGGTGAAGCGACTGTGCGAGCTCGTCGAGATCGAGCGCTCCTCCTACTACGCCTGGCTCAAGGCAGCCCCGGCACGCGAAGAGCAAGCTCGGGCCGATGCCGAGCTCGTGGAGCGGATCAGGGCCGTCCACGCCGAGGACAACACTTGCGGTGCGCCGCGGATCACCGCCGAGCTCAACGACAACACCCCTGCCGGTGAGCGGGTCAACCACAAGCGCGTCGCGCGGGTGATGCGGGCCGAGGGCATCCGTGGCTATGTGAAGAGGCGGCGGGTGCGGACCACGATCCCCGAGCCGTCGGGGCAGAAGTACCCCGACCTGCTCCAGCGCGACTTCACCGCCGAGCGCCCCAACCGGCGCTACGTCGGCGACATCACCTACCTCCCGCTCGCGGACGGGACGAACCTGTACCTGGCGACCGTGATCGACTGCTACTCCCGACGGCTCGCCGGCTGGGCGATCGCCGACCACATGCGCACCGAACTCGTCGAGGAAGCGTTGAACGTCGCGGCCGCGACCCGAGACAGCCTCAAGGGCGCGATCTTCCACAGCGACCACGGGTCGGTCTACTGCTCCAAGGCCTACGCCCAGCTCTGCAAGAAGTTCGGCGTCACCCAGTCGATGGGCGCCGTCGGCTCGTCGGCCGACAACGCACTCGCGGAGTCGTTCAACGCCACGATCAAGCGCGAGGTCCTCCAAGACACCGCCTGCTGGCCCGACGAGCTGACCTGCCGCCGGCAGGTCTTCAGATGGCTCGTCCGCTACAACACCCGCCGCCGTCACAGCTGGTGCGGCTACCTCTCCCCGTCCACCTACGAGGCCCGCCGGGCCGCTACGCTGCCAACCGCCGCGTAATCACACCCCGTGTCCAAGATCCGGGGTAAGGCCCGACAATTCAACGGAAGAGCACCGCCGAAGCGGGCCAATTGCTTCGAGAGTCACACGCTGTTCAGCGCGACCGGAACCATCCTGACCAGCCGGTCCCGGACCAGCCAGGTAGACACTCACAGATCGCCTCGGTGGGGCCGTTGCTCGTGCCGGGTCGGTCGAAGTAGGCCAGCACGTCAGCGGCCCGCTTCTTCAGGGTGCGTCCGAGGGTGATGAGCTCGGTCAACGCGGCGGGGACACCGGAACTGACCGATTCGATGACCGCGGCCATCAGCTCGCGCCCGCGGGTCCGGTCGGGTTCTCGGTAGGCGGCGATCATCCGCTGGTAGATCCCCCAGGTCGCCTCGACCTCGACGTGCTCCTCGCGCGCGAACAGGGCCTCCAGCCGCAACTGCTGCCTCTCGGTCAGCAGGCCGGCCCCGGTGTGCAAGGTTCTGCGTGCCGCGTAGAGCGGGTCGCCCGAACGGCCGCGGTGACCGTGAATGTCTTGCTGGACCCGGCGCCGGCAGCGGTCCAGGGCGTCACCGGCCAGGCGCACCACATGAAAGGGATCCATCACGGCGACCGCGTCGGGCAGCTCCTCTGCGGTGGCGGTCTTGAAGCCGGTGAATCCGTCCATCGCGACGACCTCCACCGCGTCGCGCCAGGACTGCTCGCGTTCGCTGAGCCAGGTCTTGAACGCCTGCTTGGAGCGGCCTTCGACCATGTCGAGCAGCCGCGCCGGGCCGGTCCCGTCGCGGATCCCAGTCAGGTCGATGACCACGGTGACGTACTTGTCCCCGCGCCTCGTGCGCCGCCAGACGTGCTCATCAACCCCAACCGCGGTGACCCCCTCGAACCGGGCCGGGTCGTCGATCAGGACCCGCTTGCCCTCCGCGAGGACCGCGTCGTTGGCGGTGTTCCAGGCGACCCCGAGCCCCTCGGCGACCCGCGCGACGGTCAGGTGCTGACAGACGATCCCCTCCAGCGCCCACCGCAGCCCGCGCCGGGAGAGCTTCGCCCGCGGCTCGGCCGCCCGAGTCATGTCCTGGCGCCACACGTGCCCGCACCCGGTGCACCGGTAGCGACGGATCGTCACCTCCAGCGTGGTCGGGCGCCAGCCGAGCGGCTCGTGAGCCAAGCGCCGCACGACGGTGTCACGCACAGCGCCCTCGCAGCCGCACCGGCGACACCACTGGTCGGGATCGACCACCCGGCACGCCAGCACCGCTCGGTCGGGCTCAAGTCGTTGGCCGGTGACCTCGAGGCCGAGCTCATCGAGACGGCAGAACGTGGTCAGGTCGGGGTAGCCGAAGGTAGCGTCAGGCATGTCGAGGTCTTCTGGATGGACGGCGTAGGAACCTCCATCATCGGGAGACCTCGACCCCTACCTGGACTCGCCCCCGCACCAGCCGCTACACCCTCAACTGTGATGAGCCCCGAATAGTGCTGGTAGTCGGTCGTGAGGTGGTAGTTGCGGCCGATCTTGACCTGCCTCCATCCAGAGCCTCCGGCCGCCAGCCGAAGACGAAGGGGAGAACCGTCAAACCGGGGTGCTGCGTTGCGCGATGGCGTCGCCCAGGGCCAAGGCGTGCGGCGCGTCCCCGGGCGTCCACCAGTACTACTGGGACGGCATCCGCCCGACATCCGCTTCACGCTACGAAGTGCGCGGTCCTGCCCGTCAGGGGCTTCCGAACTTCGCAGCACCTGGGCGACGACCGTTGTCACATCGTCATACATGTGCAACAGTGGTTTTGCACACATGACGATGGCCCCGCCTAGGGGTCGACCAGAGAAAGGGGAGGCCCGTGAGCAAAGTGAAGGAACTCGCCTACGTCGGATATGAGGTCTCGGACCTGGCGGCGTGGGAGCACTTCGGCGTCGATCTACTCGGGATGCAGTTCGGCGAGAAGACGACCAGCGGCTTTACGCTGCGTACCGACCACAAGGCCCACCGCTGGGTAGTGGAGGCAGGCGCGGCTGATGACCTCGTGGTGAGCGGTTACGAGGTCGCGAGCGAGCCCGAACTCGACGCGATTGTTCAGGGCCTTGGTAGTGCTGGCTTCGAGGTGACAGAAGGAGATGCTGCCCTTGCCGCCGATCGCAAGGTGGACCGGATCTTCGTCACCACCGACCCGATGGGAAACCGAGTTGAGCTCGTCAGCGGCTTCGCAGACGCCGAAACTCCCTTCGAGTCCACGAAGCTCCTAGGTAGCTTCGTCACGGGCAACGGAGGCGCCGGCCACCAAGTGCTATTGACAGGTGATGTTAGCCGCGAGGAATACCTCGCCTTCTACGTTGACCTGCTGGGTTTCAAGATCAGCGATATCATCGTCGAGGAAGTGGCGCCGGGCATCGTCGCGGATCTAATCTTTCTGCACTGCAACCCGCGCCACCACACGGTCGCCTTCGGAAATCTTCCGTTTCCGAAGGTCACGCATCACTTCATGCTCGAGGTTAGCGACATCCGTGACGTAGGTCTTGCCTATGACCGTTGTCTAGACGCCAGACAGCCGTTCGAGATGACACTAGGCATGCACCCAAATGACAGAATGTTCAGTTTCTACGTACGGACACCGTCTGGATTCAACGTGGAGTACGGTTGGGGCGCCCTCCTGATCGACGACGAGACCTGGGAAGTCAAGACTCTCGACCGCCTGCACTCATGGGGGCACCGTCCACCCCAGGTTCTGGCCGAGCAACTCGCGCACACGGCAACGGACGAGGTGCACTGAGGTGACTCTTCGCCCGAGCGATATCGCTCGCGACGTGAAAACGAAGAACTGGAACATCCACTATTACGAGGCTGGCGAGGGACATCCGGTGGTGCTTCTGCACGGAGGCGGCCCGGGTGCCACCGGCTGGAGCAATTATGCCTCGAATATCGAGGCACTCGCTGAGAGTTTTCACGTCTTTGCCGTGGATATGCCCGGTTGGGGCGAGTCCGACGCAGTCTCCTTCGATGAGGTTGACCATGTTGAGGCGGCAGTGCAGTTCCTGGATGCCCTTGGCATCGAGAAGGCTGCCTTCGTCGGGAATTCAATGGGCGGCCACACGTCTATCAGACTGGCTGCCGAGCAGCCGGGTCGCGTGTCGCACCTGATCACGATGGGTCCGCCAGCGACCATGCGGCCAATCCTCTTCGGTGCTGGCGATGGTCCGTCCGAAGGGCTGAAAGTGATGTACGAGGCGTACCGGGCGCCCAGTCCGGAGAACATGCGTCGCCTCGTTGAGATCATGGTCTTTGACTCCGCCACTTTTGCGACGCCTGAGCTGTGCCAGGCGCGGTCGGATGCAGCACTGTTGCGCCCGGATCACCTGGAGAACGTCGTCGCGGGGCTGCCTCGGGCGCCCATCCCCATCTGGGCGGATATGAATACCGTCCGTGGCATCACGGCGCCGACTCTACTTATTCATGGTCGTGATGACCGAGTGGTGTCATTTGAGACGTCGCTCATGCTTTGCGCAAGCATCGCCAACTCCCGTGTCGCACTGATCAACCGGTGCGGCCACTGGGCGCAGGTCGAGCACGCTGCCGAGTTCAACAGGCTGGTGACCGACTTCGTACTTCACAATTGAGAATTCCCGGTTTTCATGCACCTATGAAGCACCCTCCCAGTGCTTGCCTTCGGAAGGCCCAGCCTTGGGGCTGGCCTCGGATCCATGCGGAGTAAGGAGTCGGATACCGTGAGTGAGGCGGCAACCTCCAGTATCTCGGTGGGGCGCCTGAACGAGCTGGGTGAACCGTGGGCGCTCCCTGGATGCCCGGTTCCATTGGAGGTGTTGCAGGAGGTTCGTGACACGGTCCGCGCCATGCAGTTCCTGGTGCCGCAGCTGGCTGATCCCGACGTCGACGAGGTTGTAGACGTCCGGACAGCCACGGCGGCGGGTGGGTTTTAAGGTGGGAACAGGCATGTGATTGGGTCTAGGATCCGTGGTGTGACTATGTGACAATAGAGGCATGAGCAAACAGGCGACCGTTGCGCGAGGTGACCTGCGCGCCTACGAGGAGTCGCTCCGACTGGCCCCGCCGGAGCTGGTCAATCGGCTGCGCGACCTGCTGGGTGCGAAGCTGGTCGCCTACCTCGGGGCGGTCCAGGAGACCCGTGCCGTGCGGCAGTGGGCCGCTGCCGACGATCCGCGCACGCCGTCGACCGACGTTCTCAACCGCCTGCGGATGGCGTACCGGATCGCGGCGTTGCTGCGAGAGAAGGACACGCCCGGCGTTGTCCAGGCATGGTTCCAGGGAATGAATCCGCGCCTCGACGACGTCGCGCCGGCGCGACTGCTGCGGGAAGGCGATCTTGAGCAGGTCGGCCCCGGCGTCCTCGCGGCCGCACGCGCGTTCGCCGCAGCTGGGTGACTCCGGCACAGTTGAGGATCGTGGAGGCGAACCAGCGAGTCTGGCGGGTGGGGGTCCTGCCTGAGCCCTGGGCCTGGTCGGGCCGATGAGCGCGTCACCTCGACGAGCTCGCACAACCGCTTGACCTCGAAGGTGCTGGAGTGGTCGGCGACGAACTGGAAGCGGCTCACCAGTTCGTCTCCCCAGCGAAATACTTGGCCGCCGAACGCAGAAACTCCCGCTTGGTGGTGAGCTTGTTCTCGCTGGCCTCCAGCTCGGCGACCCGGGCCGAGAGCCGGGCGATCTTCTCCTCGGCTGTCTCCTCGCCACTACCGTCTGCGGCACCCGAGGACGCGGACCGTCCGGTGCGGGTGGACCGGGCGACGCTCACCCTCGGGTACGCCGGCGTCTACTCTTCGTTCCTGCGGCATGCGGAGAACGTTGCCGCCCGACACGACGTCGACTCCCCGGGTACGGACGGCAGCGGAGGAATCGTCCTATGCGCCATCACGATCTGGCTTCGTGATGAGCGACACGCCCGAGCGCACGCAATGAGACGGCCGGGTCGATCAGGTCCGATGCCATAACGGGAACTCGTCCCTCGATCAGTGGCTTGGTCGCCCGCAACTCCTTCGGCGAGTCGATCGCAGCCGCCGCGGTGACCCGCCCATCGCGGACCCAGAATGCGACGAACTGCGCCGTGGTCACGCCAGGTCGGACGACGAACTGGTCGCCTGGCTGGTGTCGGCCATACATCTGGAGCCGATGTCCGTATTGATCGGACCAGAAGTACGGCGCATCTGTGTTGACTGCCGGTACCCCAACCATGTTGGCTCCGGTGACTGTGCCTAGACGATTGGCGACGTCCCAGTGCTCGATGCGCTGGCGACGCCCGGTGAACGGACTGACGAAGGTGGCGACGTCGCCGGCCGCCCAGATCCAGGGGACACTCGTGCGACCGTGACGGTCCGCGACGATGCCGCCGTTGCAGTACACCCCTGCGTCTCGGGCCAGCTCGTCGTTGGGCTCCACCCCGCAGCCAACGAGTACGGTGGCCGCATCCAGAACCGAGCCATCGTCCAGGACGACCTTCTCGACCTCCCTCTCCCCCACGAACTCGGTCACAGTGCGCCCCCCCAGAATCCGCACCCCCTCACGCTCGTGCATCCGCTGGACGTGGGCTGCAAGGGCAGGGCCCAGCACGCCGGCCAGCGGCACCGGCATCGCCTCGACTACCGTGACATCGATCCCTCTTCCCCGCGCGACGGCCGCCGCCTCGAGGCCGATGAACCCTCCTCCGACGATCACCCAAGGACCGCCCACGTCGAGGCGCGCCGCCAGCGCACGTGCATCCGCCAGGCCACGCAGCACCAGGACATGCTCGAGATATTCTCCCGGAACTCCCAGACGCCGAGCGTTGACACCGGTCGCCACTAGCACGGCATCCGCCCCGAGTCCCTCGCCGTCAGGCAACCGCACCACCTTCCGGTCGACATCGAGCGCTGCGACCGGCATGCCGAGCAGCAGGTCGATGTCTTCCTCGACGTACGTGCTCGGTGGGAGGATCCGACGCGGCGCGTCAAGGTCGGTGAAAGACTTCGACAGAGGCGGTCGCTCGTAGGGCTCCTCGGAGGCTGCTTCCACGAGAGTGATCCGACCCTCGAAGCCATTTCTCCGCATGGCTAGTGCCGCTGCGACACCGGCAGCACTGCCACCGACGATGACGTGGTGCGGTGCGGTCATTGGTGCACCCTCTTCCTGGCGGGGATCGAGATGATGGTTGTTGTTCGGACTCGGTGAGGCTCGGTGTGATGGCCGGTGGGGGTCGCGCGCGAAGGGCCTCCCAAAACACCGCCGCCCCCGGGCTGTCCCGAGCCATGGAGCGCCAGTCAGTAACCGCCCGACATCCAGCCTCTCCTCGCCGACCCGTCGCTGCCACCTAGAATGACTCTCCTCGCCGACCCGTCGCTGCCACCTAGAATGAACTGTGGGCTGACTCTCTGTCGGTGTGGCTTCACCTCGGAGCGGTCGAAGGCGACGACGCGAGCGCCCTCCTCGACATACCGCTCGACGATGTCGCGCGACCGAGACCGGAACCGGCTCCGGTGACGATGACCGAGTAGTCCTGAAGCCAACCCACGGCTCTCACTCCTTGATGAGGTACGTGCTCGGAAGCGCAACATAAAGGACCCCGTCGACGAGTGCGACGGGATGGACGGCCACAGCCGTCGTGGCGGGCGGCGCGAGCGGCTCGCCGGTGCGCAAGTTGAACTTAGCGAGGTGGAGGGCGCATTCGACGAAACCGTCCGCGACCCACCCGTCCGCCAACGAGTAGGTCTCGTGGGTGCACGTATCGTCGATACAGAAGTACTCGCCCTCTGTTAAAAACACCGAGACGGGCGGCAGCGTACCGAGGCACAGACCTTCGTCCTCGGGCACGTCGTGGGCCGCACAGGCACGGCGCCATGTGCGGCCCTCGACGTTCGGCAGCGCCACTTCCACGTCGTTGTTGGTCATCGTGCCCGAAGCCAACTGCTGATACTTGACCGCGCGCAGCGGGCTATCTGCGTGTGATTCAACGTCACTGTGACCTCGCTTCTCAGAAGAAGATGCTCAGATTCCTAGACAGCAACACGTTGTTGTCTAGGATGACCTCGCGGCGGGCGATGAGCAGACCGTCCGTGGCAGTCCGGCGGAGGATGTCGCGCCGACATCCAGCGTGCAGGTCAACATCGGCTTCCATGCGGTTGCGATAGACGAGGAAGTGGGACCGGGCCCGGTAGTCTCCTACACCGGAATCGTCCGACTCCACTTCGACGTTCGTAATGAGGCGCCTGGTGCGCGTCGGGGGATCCTCGGCCCACGCCTGCCCGGTCTCCAACCCCCGCACCCGCTTCTCGAGATTCGGTTTGTCGTCGTCGAAGTATCCGAAGTCGTCTTCACCGGAATACTCGAACTGCTGCTCCCGCCGAGACAGGTTATACCGGAGAGGCGCCCACAGGTGGGCATCGTCGGCCCACAATGTGAGCCACTCCGTGAAGAGCCTGTCGTCAAGGAGTCGCGCCTCCTTGTAGTAGAACTTCTCGACCGCACGGGCGACGTCAATAACCTCTGTATTCGTATTCTCAAGAACGCTCATCAGGATTCTCCCGCCTTCGCCATGTCGCTTCGGTCGATTACCTCGGTCGTACGCACCGGCACGGAGATGTCCTTCCAAGACTCCGCCGCCATGAACTCGGCCCAGCGTCGGTACAGACTGCGCTGGTTCTGCTCACTGTAGGTGTGACTGACCTTGCCGGGCAGCGTCGGATGCGAGCGCTCGTGTCCCACTCCCATCTCGACATGCAACTTGGAGAGTCGGGTCACCACTCCCTCCTGACCCCCAGCACCTGAGCAGTAACTCCAGTTCTCGCCGTCGTCCTGTTCCCAAGTACCACCGGGGCTGAAGTGTCGGATGGCCTGCGTGCGCCAAGCATTCTTCACCTCCTGCGGAGCCTTCTTGTCGACGATGCACCACGACCAGGCCTCCATCTCGGTGGGACTCTTGGGCATCCAAACGCGCAGGACCGAGCTGTCGTGGAGGTAAGAGAAGTTGGGGAACACGTTGGCGTGCGTCCAGGACATCCCCTCTACGCGCTCCTTACCAAGGCGGTTGATGGACTCCTGGCGCGTCTCGTCGCGCCAGCGCAGGATCGCCTCGCTGCTCCCCGCCGAGAACGGCGCTCCGGTCGGCGAGTACATAACACCAATACCATGGCCTTCCGCTGGGTTGATCTCGAGCCCGTCGATATTCACGAAGGCGTCCGCCGCCTCGGGCGGGAACTCAGACAGCAGCACCGATATATGGCTGGAGATGGTGTGGTAGTTGTCTCCACTGAACTGCTCGGCGGCAAGCTTCCAGTTGCCCCGCATCTTCCACTTGTGGACACCGGAGATGACTTCGGTGCCGCCATCCACACGGTCAAGCAGGATGTCCAAGTAGTAGGTCATGTCGCCCAAGAAGTCGACAAGCGACGGCGCTTCGGGATCGAAGCAACCGAAAACCAGCCCTTTGTAGGACTGCACCTGTGGAACCCGCAGCAATCCCAACTTCGACTTGTCGATCTCGTTGTAGTAGGCGTATTCCTCGCGGGGCACGCTCACCAACGAGCCATCCGTGCTGTACGACCAACCGTGGTACGTGCAGGTGAAGGCCTTCGCGTTCCCCCAGTCGGCGCGGCAGACCTTCATCCCACGATGGCGACAAGAGTTGAGCACCGCGCTGATCGATCCGTCGCGCTGTCGGGTCACCACGACGGGATCGGCGCCGATGTAGGTCGAGAAGAAGTCCCCGGCCTTGGCCAGCTGGCTTTCATGGCAGAGAAAGGACCATGATCGTGCAAAGACGCGCTCAAGTTCAACCTTGTAGATCTCAGGGTCGAAAAACATGCGCCGGTCCAGCAGGCCACCCTCGCTCTCGGACAGTTCCTTGAGCAGAGACGACAGGGCGGGATTCAAAGGTGGTGCCTGAGGTGTCTGCCCGTTCGGGCTCACCAGTTGACCACTGTCATTCACAGTCAGCATTGTTGCCTCCATTCCTAGCTTCAGTTGCGACTTCGTTTGTCGGGGGGATTCGAACGCGCTGCATTTCTTGGGGTCAGCGCTGTAGAGGACTTCCCGGTTACCTGGTCGTCCTGTACACCACCGCCGAACTCCGTCCCGTCATCAAGTCCGTCTCACGGGTTCGAGGGCTGGTGCGGTGAGTGTTACATCACACCGCAGCCGTCGTGAAAATCCTCCCTCGGGTGAGGCCAAATATCCCCCAAAAGGGGCTCTGTCCGGGTCAAGTCCGCTGGGTGGTGCCACCGCCATCCTCGACCGTGCCAGCAGAGCCGCCTCGCGCAACGCGAGCACGCCCGCATGCCAGCACCTCCTGGCACAGCTCGTCCTTGAACTCCTGGCTGAACCGTCTACGGGATGCACTCACTGCGGATCTCGTTTCCAGTAGAACCCTCACCTTAGGAGGGCCCACTGTCCGAGATCACCGCGGCAGGCCAGTACAGCGTCAACGCGACCATCATCTTCGGGTCGTGCGCTGCGCGTCCCCACCCATCGGCGCGGTAGCCGGCGTGGAACGCGGACAGGTCCATCTGCTCGACCGCGTCGAGCACGAACCAGGCCAGATGGTCCTCCTTGAGCCACTAGGTCAACGACGGCGGCATCAAGAACACCTGATCACGCTCCACAGTCAAGAAGTTGTAACCCACGTCCACCTCCAGAACCCCTACCTGCCAAGAGATTCTCCCGAGACACGACCAGAAGGCCCCGAAGACGCGCCGAGGGTTTATGCAACACGCTCTTCTGGCAGTCCAGGGTAGCCCTGCGCCTCGATCGCGTGCCGGTCGAGGATCTGCTCGACCACCTGGATGGTCGCGGGCCCGAACGCGGCGGCCACGGTCGAGGAACCAGTCTCGCGACCACAGCCCGTCCGCGTTGCGGTGCCGCGGTGGAACATGGCCCGGATCGGTCGAGTACTGGCCCTTGCGACCCGTCTTGCGACGGTGCTCGGCAACGACCTGCTGTCCGTCGAACACCGTCACCCTTGAGGCAGGCAGCCGCACCCTCACCAGGCGTCCGGCAAGGGCGTAGGGCACCGAATAGGGCTCATCACAGTTGAGGGTGTAGCCGCGGTCTGAATCCGCCTGCCTCGAGGAGGCATCGGGCGATGTAGTTGGTGAGGTTGCGGAACCCGAGGGCGGAGCCGCGCAGGTGTTCGAGGCGTCCGTTGAATCTCCTATGTATGTCAAGCAGCCGCCGAAGGTGTGATCGTGGCGTTGAGTTGCCTGTAGATCTGACGGGCGAGGTAGCGCTTGAGCGAGCGGCGGATCTCGCGCGGGGTGCGCCCCTGCGCGGTGCGCTTGTCGACGTAGGCGCGGGTCTCGGGGTCCATGCGCATGCGGGTGACGACGGCCATGTGCAGGGCGCGGTTGAGGCGTCGGTCGCCGCCGCGGTTGATGCGGTGTCGAACGGTGTTGCCGGATGAGGCCGGGATGGGGTTGACGCCGGCCAGGCTGGCGAAGGCGGCTTCGGAGCGGATCCGGCCGGGGTGCGACCACGCAGCGTAGGCGATCGCGGCGGTGACGGGTCCGATGCCCGGCTGGTCCAGCAGGCCCGCGGCGGGGCTCTCGTTCAACAGGGCGGTCATCTGGCGGGTGAGGTCGCCCAGCTCCCTGTCGGCTGTGCGGACACGCTTGGCGAGGCGGACGGCCTCGGCGCGGGCGACGCCGATGGAGAGCTCCTCGGCGCGGGCGCGCCACGCGGCGATCTCGCTGATCCGGCCGGTGTTGAGGGTGCCTCGGGCATCGATCCCCAGGTCGACGACCCGCAGCAGCGCGATCAGGGCGTTGATCGCGGCGGTGCGCTCGTTGGTGATGTGGTCGCGGGAGGCGACCAGGATCCGCAGGGCGGCCCGGGCTCCCTCGTCGGTGCGCGGCAGACGCAGCTGGGTGTGGTCGAGCGGGAGGGCTGCTTGAGCGATCCGGCGAGCGTCCAGGGGGTCGGACTTGCCCACGCCGCGGTTGGCGCGAGCGTTCATCCGTGGTGCCTCGGCCACGGCGTACCCAGCATCGGCAGCTGCACGCGCCAGGCGGGCGCCGTAGGTGCCGACGCCCTCGATGACCCAGAGCGCGTCGAGATCCGCGCCGGTGCGGCGTGCGACCCAGGCGACGGCACGGGCAAGGCCGGCAGTCGTCGCTGGGAACTGTGCCTCATCGAGGACCTCTCCGGTCGGGCAGGCCAGCACGGCGAGTGCATGGGTTCGGGCGTGGGCGTCTACGCCGATGACGAATGGGCGGGTGTGCGCGACGATCGACATGGTGATCGACGTTCCTTCCTCGTGACGGGGATGTGATGTCTCGGTCGCCAAGCGGCCGGCACCGGCCCGGGTAGAGGTCACGTCGGGGCATATCTGTGATGGGCCACGACCCCGTGAATCTAGATGGGGTCGGACAGTCTCCTGATCAGGTCACCGAGGTGGGCCGGACGGTGCCGGCCGCGCTTCCCAGCGTGGACGGGGTCTGACCCCGGTTCTTGGACACGCTGAATCCAGCACGTGGTGCTGGGGAAGCGAGATGATCCGAGAATCATGGCTAGGAAGAACTATTCCGAGGAGTTCCGCCGTCAGGCCGTCGACTTGTACGAGTCCACCCCTGGGGCCACGGTCCGCGGCATCGCCGAGGACCTCGGCATCGTGCGCGGCACGCTGCGGGGTTGGCTCGAGGTCTACGGGACCGGCAAGAAGACCGCTGCTGACGGAACGCTGACCTCCAACCCACTGCAGTCCAGGCCGTCGAAGAAGAACTCCTCGGCGCCCGAAGGTGAGACGCCGGAGCAGAAGATCGACCGACTGGAGGCCGAGAACGCGGCGCTGCGGGCCGAGACCACCAAGCTCACCACCGAGCGGGAGATCCTCCAGCGGGCGGCCAAGTATTTCGCCGGGGAGACGCGCTGGTGAGTCGCTTCCAGTTCGTCGCCGACAACTCCGCCACCTTCGAGGTGAAGCGACTGTGCGAGCTCGTCGAGATCGAGCGCTCCTCCTACTACGCCTGGCTCAAGGCAGCCCCGGCACGCGAAGAGCAAGCTCGGGCCGATGCCGAGCTCGTGGAGCGGATCAGGGCCGTCCACGCCGAGGACAACACTTGCGGTGCGCCGCGGATCACCGCCGAGCTCAACGACAACACCCCTGCCGGTGAGCGGGTCAACCACAAGCGCGTCGCGCGGGTGATGCGGGCCGAGGGCATCCGTGGCTATGTGAAGAGGCGGCGGGTGCGGACCACGATCCCCGAGCCGTCGGGGCAGAAGTACCCCGACCTGCTCCAGCGCGACTTCACCGCCGAGCGCCCCAACCGGCGCTACGTCGGCGACATCACCTACCTCCCGCTCGCGGACGGGACGAACCTGTACCTGGCGACCGTGATCGACTGCTACTCCCGACGGCTCGCCGGCTGGGCGATCGCCGACCACATGCGCACCGAACTCGTCGAGGAAGCGTTGAACGTCGCGGCCGCGACCCGAGACAGCCTCAAGGGCGCGATCTTCCACAGCGACCACGGGTCGGTCTACTGCTCCAAGGCCTACGCCCAGCTCTGCAAGAAGTTCGGCGTCACCCAGTCGATGGGCGCCGTCGGCTCGTCGGCCGACAACGCACTCGCGGAGTCGTTCAACGCCACGATCAAGCGCGAGGTCCTCCAAGACACCGCCTGCTGGCCCGACGAGCTGACCTGCCGCCGGCAGGTCTTCAGATGGCTCGTCCGCTACAACACCCGCCGCCGTCACAGCTGGTGCGGCTACCTCTCCCCGTCCACCTACGAGGCCCGCCGGGCCGCTACGCTGCCAACCGCCGCGTAATCACACCCCGTGTCCAAGATCCGGGGGTAAGGCCCGACAATTCAACGGAAGAGCACCGCCGAAGCGGGCCAATTGCTTCGAGAGTCACACGCTGTTCAGCGCGACCGGAACCATCCTGACCAGCCGGTCCCGGACCAGCCAGGTAGACACTCACAGATCGCCTCGGTGGGGCCGTTGCTCGTGCCGGGTCGGTCGAAGTAGGCCAGCACGTCAGCGGCCCGCTTCTTCAGGGTGCGTCCGAGGGTGATGAGCTCGGTCAACGCGGCGGGGACACCGGAACTGACCGATTCGATGACCGCGGCCATCAGCTCGCGCCCGCGGGTCCGGTCGGGTTCTCGGTAGGCGGCGATCATCCGCTGGTAGATCCCCCAGGTCGCCTCGACCTCGACGTGCTCCTCGCGCGCGAACAGGGCCTCCAGCCGCAACTGCTGCCTCTCGGTCAGCAGGCCGGCCCCGGTGTGCAAGGTTCTGCGTGCCGCGTAGAGCGGGTCGCCCGAACGGCCGCGGTGACCGTGAATGTCTTGCTGGACCCGGCGCCGGCAGCGGTCCAGGGCGTCACCGGCCAGGCGCACCACATGAAAGGGATCCATCACGGCGACCGCGTCGGGCAGCTCCTCTGCGGTGGCGGTCTTGAAGCCGGTGAATCCGTCCATCGCGACGACCTCCACCGCGTCGCGCCAGGACTGCTCGCGTTCGCTGAGCCAGGTCTTGAACGCCTGCTTGGAGCGGCCTTCGACCATGTCGAGCAGCCGCGCCGGGCCGGTCCCGTCGCGGATCCCAGTCAGGTCGATGACCACGGTGACGTACTTGTCCCCGCGCCTCGTGCGCCGCCAGACGTGCTCATCAACCCCAACCGCGGTGACCCCCTCGAACCGGGCCGGGTCGTCGATCAGGACCCGCTTGCCCTCCGCGAGGACCGCGTCGTTGGCGGTGTTCCAGGCGACCCCGAGCCCCTCGGCGACCCGCGCGACGGTCAGGTGCTGACAGACGATCCCCTCCAGCGCCCACCGCAGCCCGCGCCGGGAGAGCTTCGCCCGCGGCTCGGCCGCCCGAGTCATGTCCTGGCGCCACACGTGCCCGCACCCGGTGCACCGGTAGCGACGGATCGTCACCTCCAGCGTGGTCGGGCGCCAGCCGAGCGGCTCGTGAGCCAAGCGCCGCACGACGGTGTCACGCACAGCGCCCTCGCAGCCGCACCGGCGACACCACTGGTCGGGATCGACCACCCGGCACGCCAGCACCGCTCGGTCGGGCTCAAGTCGTTGGCCGGTGACCTCGAGGCCGAGCTCATCGAGACGGCAGAACGTGGTCAGGTCGGGGTAGCCGAAGGTAGCGTCAGGCATGTCGAGGTCTTCTGGATGGACGGCGTAGGAACCTCCATCATCGGGAGACCTCGACCCCTACCTGGACTCGCCCCCGCACCAGCCGCTACACCCTCAACTGTGATGAGCCCCGAATAGTGCTGGTAGTCGGTCGTGAGGTGGTAGTTGCGGCCGATCTTGACCTGCCTCCATCCAGAGCCTCCGGCCGCCAGCCGAAGACGAAGGGGAGAACCGTCAAACCGGGGTGCTGCGTTGCGCGATGGCGTCGCCCAGGGCCAAGGCGTGCGGCGCGTCCCCGGGCGTCCACCAGTACTACTGGGACGGCATCCGCCCGACATCCGCTTCACGCTACGAAGTGCGCGGTCCTGCCCGTCAGGGGCTTCCGAACTTCGCAGCACCTGGGCGACGACCGTTGTCACATCGTCATACATGTGCAACAGTGGTTTTGCACACATGACGATGGCCCCGCCTAGGGGTCGACCAGAGAAAGGGGAGGCCCGTGAGCAAAGTGAAGGAACTCGCCTACGTCGGATATGAGGTCTCGGACCTGGCGGCGTGGGAGCACTTCGGCGTCGATCTACTCGGGATGCAGTTCGGCGAGAAGACGACCAGCGGCTTTACGCTGCGTACCGACCACAAGGCCCACCGCTGGGTAGTGGAGGCAGGCGCGGCTGATGACCTCGTGGTGAGCGGTTACGAGGTCGCGAGCGAGCCCGAACTCGACGCGATTGTTCAGGGCCTTGGTAGTGCTGGCTTCGAGGTGACAGAAGGAGATGCTGCCCTTGCCGCCGATCGCAAGGTGGACCGGATCTTCGTCACCACCGACCCGATGGGAAACCGAGTTGAGCTCGTCAGCGGCTTCGCAGACGCCGAAACTCCCTTCGAGTCCACGAAGCTCCTAGGTAGCTTCGTCACGGGCAACGGAGGCGCCGGCCACCAAGTGCTATTGACAGGTGATGTTAGCCGCGAGGAATACCTCGCCTTCTACGTTGACCTGCTGGGTTTCAAGATCAGCGATATCATCGTCGAGGAAGTGGCGCCGGGCATCGTCGCGGATCTAATCTTTCTGCACTGCAACCCGCGCCACCACACGGTCGCCTTCGGAAATCTTCCGTTTCCGAAGGTCACGCATCACTTCATGCTCGAGGTTAGCGACATCCGTGACGTAGGTCTTGCCTATGACCGTTGTCTAGACGCCAGACAGCCGTTCGAGATGACACTAGGCATGCACCCAAATGACAGAATGTTCAGTTTCTACGTACGGACACCGTCTGGATTCAACGTGGAGTACGGTTGGGGCGCCCTCCTGATCGACGACGAGACCTGGGAAGTCAAGACTCTCGACCGCCTGCACTCATGGGGGCACCGTCCACCCCAGGTTCTGGCCGAGCAACTCGCGCACACGGCAACGGACGAGGTGCACTGAGGTGACTCTTCGCCCGAGCGATATCGCTCGCGACGTGAAAACGAAGAACTGGAACATCCACTATTACGAGGCTGGCGAGGGACATCCGGTGGTGCTTCTGCACGGAGGCGGCCCGGGTGCCACCGGCTGGAGCAATTATGCCTCGAATATCGAGGCACTCGCTGAGAGTTTTCACGTCTTTGCCGTGGATATGCCCGGTTGGGGCGAGTCCGACGCAGTCTCCTTCGATGAGGTTGACCATGTTGAGGCGGCAGTGCAGTTCCTGGATGCCCTTGGCATCGAGAAGGCTGCCTTCGTCGGGAATTCAATGGGCGGCCACACGTCTATCAGACTGGCTGCCGAGCAGCCGGGTCGCGTGTCGCACCTGATCACGATGGGTCCGCCAGCGACCATGCGGCCAATCCTCTTCGGTGCTGGCGATGGTCCGTCCGAAGGGCTGAAAGTGATGTACGAGGCGTACCGGGCGCCCAGTCCGGAGAACATGCGTCGCCTCGTTGAGATCATGGTCTTTGACTCCGCCACTTTTGCGACGCCTGAGCTGTGCCAGGCGCGGTCGGATGCAGCACTGTTGCGCCCGGATCACCTGGAGAACGTCGTCGCGGGGCTGCCTCGGGCGCCCATCCCCATCTGGGCGGATATGAATACCGTCCGTGGCATCACGGCGCCGACTCTACTTATTCATGGTCGTGATGACCGAGTGGTGTCATTTGAGACGTCGCTCATGCTTTGCGCAAGCATCGCCAACTCCCGTGTCGCACTGATCAACCGGTGCGGCCACTGGGCGCAGGTCGAGCACGCTGCCGAGTTCAACAGGCTGGTGACCGACTTCGTACTTCACAATTGAGAATTCCCGGTTTTCATGCACCTATGAAGCACCCTCCCAGTGCTTGCCTTCGGAAGGCCCAGCCTTGGGGCTGGCCTCGGATCCATGCGGAGTAAGGAGTCGGATACCGTGAGTGAGGCGGCAACCTCCAGTATCTCGGTGGGGCGCCTGAACGAGCTGGGTGAACCGTGGGCGCTCCCTGGATGCCCGGTTCCATTGGAGGTGTTGCAGGAGGTTCGTGACACGGTCCGCGCCATGCAGTTCCTGGTGCCGCAGCTGGCTGATCCCGACGTCGACGAGGTTGTAGACGTCCGGACAGCCACGGCGGCATTGTCGCGTGTATGGCAACTGGCGATCGGGGCGATCGACGCAGGGCAGCCAGACGCGGGAGTCGAGTCGAGAAGGAAACTTCTTGAAGTTCTCGGCAGGGTCAGAAACTTTGAGGCTCGGCTCCGCGAGGCGCAGGCACGCGAGCGTGAACGCGCATCGGACGTTTTCCAACAAACTATGTCGGAGTTGGAAAACACCGAGTCAACGGAAGCACTCCTCCAGCGTGCTACGGAGGTGGTCTGCGGCATCGGGTTCGACCGGGCGATCGCATCGACCCTGCAGGACGGCATGTGGTTCACCAATGCAGTCTGTATCCCCACGGACGAAGCGTGGGCAACCGAGATACTACGTGTCGGCGGCGCTCATCCTCAAAAGGTGTCTTCATTGTTCGAGTCGATCATGGTACGAGGAAAGAAGGCGATCTGTGTGACCTCGGTCTCAACTGATGAGCGCATCCATCGGCCCCTCGCTGACATCTCTAGGGTCCATTCTTATGTGGCTGCACCCATCTTGCAGAAGGGCCTCGTGGTCGGGTTCCTACATGCGGATCGCTACTTCCAGCGTCGCTACGTCGGTGAACCTGATCGGCGGTTGCTCACTCAGGCAGCCCGATCGGTCTCGCACCTGTGGCAGAGAAACGCCCTCTTAGACAGGCTCGGGGTGATCCAGTCAGGGCTGGCGAGCCTCAGCGACACCGCAACGGGTGCCGCCGACGGATACGCGGATATTACAATGCCGCCACCCGCCGGTGGAGTCGGAAGAGCGAACAGCTTCATGCGCTCTCAGTTGGACACGTATCCGCGGCAGGCGGTCCGGTTTGCGCCCGCCTCGTCGCTGTCAACGCGCGAGAGCGAGGTGTTACGGCTCATGGCCGCCGGCGAGACGAATTCAGCAATAGCGGCGCGGCTATTCGTCACAGACGAGACGGTGAAGTCGCACGTCAAGCAGATTCTCCGGAAGTTGCATGCGCGCAATCGGGCCGAGGCAGTCGCCAAATGGCTGGCATGAGTACTGTTGGTGAACCATCGGGTTCGAGGCGCACATGGATACGCACGAACAAAAGTGGGGACATTGCCCGTGGGCGAGCCCCTCAGACCTTCTTGGTGGCCGTATGCGGGATTCCTTGGCTCTGCAAACAGCTCACTCCCCTGGCAGTGGACGAGCCTGGCCTTGCTGAGACGCTATCGGGCCATTGCCGCGACCCCGAAGTTAACCAAAGCAGACCGGTGGCACAGTGGATGCTGGGATTTCACATACGAACATGCGTATGACATACGCGCAGCGCATTGAGCCCGAATGACCATGCCTTCCGCACCTTGGATGCGGCCCCTGTCCCAGAAAGTCCGAGCAGAACCGTGATGAAACCCCGGTCCGTCGCGTTCGATCTCTTCGGTGAGTACCTGCGCTATCGGGGCGCGGGGGACACGGTGACGGGGGGTCACGGTGGTTCAACAAGATGCTCAAGCTTCAGATCTGCGAGCCTCGGGTCTGGTGTCGCCTGGGGCGTCACCCGCTGGGCCTCTCACACTGGAGAAGTGTCTACGCTATGTCTACGTCGACCGTCAAGATTGTGACACGCATTGTTGGTTGGCGAGAGCGAAGGGATGAGCGATGAAGCCCAGAGGGATCGTCTTCGACCTGTTCGGCGGCTACCTGAGATACCGCGGCGGGGAGGCTCCGCTCCGGGATCTCGTTGCGTTGCTGGAGAGGTTCGGGGTGGGGGCGTCGTCGGCGCGTGTCGTGATGTCTCGCCTGCGAAAGGAAGGCTGGTTCGACACCCGCCCGGGCAGGGACGGCCGCGAGGTGGTCTACGCACTGAATGAGCGCAGCTGGCGGATGCTCGACGAGGGGCGTGAGCGGATTTTTACAGACCCCCGGTCCAGCTGGGACGGCTGGTGGCACATAGTCATCTACTACGTCCCGGAGACGGCGCGTGCGACGCGTGAGGAACTGCGGAAAGAGCTGTCGTGGCTCGGGTTTGGACCGCTCGCGGCGTCCACCTGGATCTCGCCACACGACCGGCTCGCCCGCGTGGAGGAGAAGTTCGCCCACGAGCCCGACGTTCGGCTGGACCTGCTGCGCGCCCGGTCCAAGGGACTGCCGGCGGACCGCGACATGGCCGAGCGTTGCTGGGACCTCGACGCCCTCAACGCCGACTACCGGGTGTTCCTCGAGCGATACCGTGCGCAGCTGCCCCGCTACCGTTCGGGCCGGCTCGGGCCGGACGAGGCGCTGGTGACACGCATCGAGCTCTTCCACGAGTGGCGGAAGTTCCCCTTCCGTGACCCTGGCCTGCCGCTGGAACTGCTGCCCGCCCGTTGGCGCGGCCACGACGCGTACCAGCTGTTCAAGGAGGCGTCCGAACTCTTGCTCCCTGCGGCAGAGCGAGCCATCGACTCCGTAACCGGTACTCGGCCTGAGGAACCGGTGCAGATGCCCGTGTCAACTACTTGACGCTCGTCGGTCAGATGTCACAGACTGGCCGGACTGGCTAGCCGCAGTGGTGGCCACACGATGACGTGAATGCGTAGGAGATCCCATGTCGCTCTCAGTGGCCTGCATCGGTGGTGGCCCCGGCGGGCTGTTCGCCGCCACGCTCATCAAGCAGCGCCGGCCGGACGCCCGGGTGAGCGTCTACGAGCGCAACCGCGCCGACGACACCTACGGCTTCGGCGTTGTCTTCTCCGACGCCACCCTGCAGAAGATCAACGACGCCGACGCGGTACTCATCGACGCGCTGCGTGAGCACGGCAGGCACTGGGAGGACATCGAGGTCCGGCTCAAGGGCGAGCGGATCACGGTGGGCGGCAACGGGATGGCCGCCATCTCCCGCAAGACCCTTCTGCTCCTCCTGCAGGACCGGGCCCGCGCCGAGGGCGTGGACCTGCGCTTCGAGACCGAGGTCGACGTCGACCAGGTGCTCGCCGAGCACGACGTCGTCGTCGCCTCCGACGGCGCCAACTCCCGCACCCGTGACCGCTTCGCCGACCAGTTCGGTCCCTCCGCGGTCCAGGCGAGGGCGAAGTTCATCTGGTTCGGCACCTCGTACATGTTCGACGGGCTGACCTTCGTTCACAAGGAGGGTCCGCACGGCGTGTTCGCCGTCCACGGCTACCCGATCTCAGCAGATGTCAGCACCTTCATCGTCGAGACCGACGAGGAGACCTGGCGCCGCGCCGGCCTCGACGAGTTCGACGTCACCCAGCCCCCGGGGCCGAGCGACGAGAAGAGCCGGAAGTACCTCCAGGAGCTCTTTGCCGACGAGATCGACGGGCAGCCGCTGCTAGTCAACAACTCCCGCTGGGGGAACTTCCGTACCCGTCGCGCCGACTCGTGGCACGCCGGCAAGGTGGCCCTACTCGGCGACTCCGCGCACACCGCGCACTTCTCGGTCGGATCGGGCACCAAGATGGCGATGGAGGACGCGATCGAGCTTGCCCGCGCCGTCGTCGAGCACGACGACGTCGAGCAGGCGCTCGCCGCGTACGAGGGGGCGGCCCGCCCGTCGGTGGAGAAGATCCAGGGCTCGGCCCGCCCGAGCCTGTCCTGGTGGGAGCACTTCGGCCGCTACCACTCCGCGTTCGACCCCATGCAGTTCGCGTTCCACTTCATGAGCCGGTCCATCGGTCGGGCCAAGATCGCCCGGCGTGACCCGGACTTCATCGCCGCCGTCGATGCTGCGTGGCTCGACCGTCACGGGAGTGACCCGCTCAGCACCCCGCTAGACCTGGGCCGCGTCGTCTTCCCGGGCCGCACCGCGCGGATCGTCGAGCGCGACGGACGGCGGTTCGTGGCCGACGGCAACGGCGCCCTGGTGCCCCTCGCCGAGTGCCCACCGGCCGACGGCGTACCGGCACGCTCCCCCGGCAAGGACGAGCCGTGGGCTCTGTGGCTCGCCGCCCCGGAGTCCGAGGACGGCGTGGCCGGTGCCGCGGCCACGGTGGTGGCCTGCCGCTCCGAGCGCCCGGCATTGGTCGCGGTGCACGGCGGTACGCCGCTCACCCGGGTGCTTCTGGCCGAGGAGGTCCGCCTCGCCGTCGGCCTGCCGGTCGCCCTGGTGGAGGAGCAGGCCGACGAGGACCGCGCCGCCACCCTGGTGCTCTCCGGCCGGGCCGACCTCGTCGCGATCGCGGGAGGCACCGGTGTCTGACCTGCGCTCCCTCTTCTCACCGCGCGGCGTCGCCGTCGTCGGCGCCTCGCGCTCCGGCGCGAAGCTGGGCGCCGTCATGGCCCGATCCCTGCGCAGTTTCGACGGCGCCCTCGGGCTCGTCAACTCGCGCAACCCCGACCCCGGCTCTGGACTCCACGCCTCCGTCGCTGCGGCCTCGCAGGCCCTGGGCGCCCCGCTGGACCTGGCCGTCCTGTGCGTTCCCGCCGCGGCCTGCGCCTCCGCCGTCGAGGACGCCGCCGCGGCCGGCATCAAGGCCGCCCTCGTCTGCGCCGGCGGGTTCGCCGAGTCCGGCGAGGCCGGCGCCGCCCACCAGGCCGCCCTGCTCGAGGCCGCCCGCCGCACCGGCGTTCGGCTGCTCGGGCCGAACACCTCCGGGTTCTTCTCCCCCGCCCAGAAACTCACCGCGAGCTTCGTCCCGGCTGCTGGGGACGTCCCCGCCGGCGGCGTCGCCGTCGTCGCGGCCTCCGGCGGGATCAACCACGCCCTCTCCTTCCTCCTCGCCGAGGCCGGCCTGGGCGTCAGCCTCGCCGTCGGGCTGGGCAACGCCACGGACGTCACCGCCCCTGACGTCCTGGACCACCTGCGCGGGGACGACGCCACCCGGGTGGTGGCGCTGCATGTCGAGTCGGTCGCCGACGGGCGCCGGCTCGTTGAGTCCGTCCGGGCGCTGACGGAGCGCGTGCCCGTGGTGGCCCTCGTGGTCGGCCGCAACGACGTCGCCGAGTTCGCCCAGTCCCACACCGGCGCGCTGGCCACCTCGTGGCGGACCACGCGGGCCGCGCTGCGCCAGGCCGGCGCCATCCTGGTCGACGACGAGCAGCAACTGGTCGACGCGGTCGTGGCGCTCTCCCACTCCCGTCTCGCCCCGGCCGCGAATCCCGGCGTCGGCATCGTCACGGCGCAGGCCGGGCCCGGTCTGCTGCTCATGGACAGCCTGCGCGGGCACGGTGTCGCCGTGCCCGGTCTGTCGGACGGGACGGTGGCGCGGATCGGTGAGCTCCTGCCGCCGCTGACCTACCAGCGCAACCCGGTCGACACGGGCCGCCCGAGCGAGACGTTCGGCGCCGTGCTCGAGGCCGTCGCCGCCGACCCGGGCGTGGACGTCGTCGCCACGTACGCCCTGACGGAGCCGGACAGCATCGACCTGGCCGCCACGGTTCCGGCGGCCTCGGCCGCCTCGGCCGTCCCGACCCTCGTCGGGCTCGGCGGCGCGCCGGAGGAGGTCCGGGAGATCCGCCGTCGTCTCCACGCCGCCGGCGTCGCCGCGTACGGCGCCCCGACGGCGCTGGCCACCGGTGCCGCGGCACTCGTCGAGGACGCGCGGCGCCAGCACCGTGCCCGTCAGGACGCCGGCGCCGGCACCGACGGCGGAGCGGACGGGGCCGACGGCGGAGCAGACGCGTCGTCCTTCCCCATGGTGACGCGGACGGCGTGGGACGAGGACGAGGCCAAGGCTCTGGTGGGGCGGCTCGGCTTCCGCACGATGGCCCGCCGCGCCTGCCAGAGCGACGCCGAGGCGCACGCCGCCCTGGACGCCGTCGGCGGCCCGGTCGCCGTCAAGCTGCTCGACGCCGCCGTGCTGCACAAGACGGAGATCGGCGGCGTGCGCTTGGGCGTGCGCACCCACGACGAGCTGGATGAGGCCCTCGCCGCGCTACGCGCCGCGGGCGCGGACCGGGTCCTCGTCGAGGCGATGGCACCCTCCGGCGTCGACCTCATCGTCGGCGCCCGCCGGGACCCGGTCTTCGGCCCCGTCGTCCTGCTGGGGCTCGGCGGCACCGT
Organism: Rhodococcus sp. p52; assembly: GCF_000763325.2. NCBI lineage: Bacteria > Bacillati > Actinomycetota > Actinomycetes > Mycobacteriales > Nocardiaceae > Rhodococcus > Rhodococcus sp. p52. The sequence goes on along the minus strand of NZ_CP016821.1, from coordinate 112,916 downwards.
CGCCGAGGCGTTGCAGGACGTCAGCCTGCGCGTCGCGCCGCTCTCCCCCGCCGAGGCCGCCACCATGCCTGACGACCTCGCCGGGCGCGCCCTGCTGGAGGGCTTCCGCGGCTCGCCCACCCTCGACCGCTCCGAGCTCGCCGCCCTGCTCAGCGCGCTCGGCGCCCTGCTGCTCGACCACCCCCACCTGGGCGACGTCGAGATCAACCCGCTGCGGGTCACCGCGGACGGGCTTGTCGCCCTCGACGCTGTCGTCACCACGAAGGAGTCGTGATGGTCCGCCCCATCGCCGAAGGAATCGTCCCCTGGCCCTCCGAGCTCGCCCGCCGGTTCACCGCCGCCGGCTACTGGGAGGGCAGGTCGCTGGGTCACCACCTGTGGGCCGCCGCCGACGAGCACCCGGCCAAGACCGCCGTCGTCGACGGCGACGTGCGGATCACCTACGCCGACCTCGTCGCCCGCGCCGACGCCGCCGCCTCCCGGCTCCGGGACCTCGGCGTGGCCCGTGGCGACCGGATCGTCGTCCAGCTGCCGAACGGCTGGGAGTTCGCCGTCCTGACGCTCGCCTGCTTCCGCGCCGGGATCGTGCCGGTGATGGCCCTGCCCGGGCACCGCCGCCACGAGATGTCCTACTTCGTCGAGCACGCCGAGGCGGTCGCCGTCGCGGTGCCCGACGTGGTGAAGGACTTCGACCACCAGCAGCTCGGGTTCGACCTCGCCGCCGAGCACGCGGTCCTGGAGCACGTGCTCGTCGCCGGCGAGCACGTCGCCGAGGGTGCCGTCGACCTGGGCGCGCTCTGTGCCCCGCCCGCCGATGACGCCGACGCCAGGTCGCACCGGGCAAGGTGGGACGCCGCGGAGCCGGCGAGCTCCGACGTCGCCCTCTTCCTACTCTCAGGCGGCACCACCGGCATCCCGAAGCTCATCCCCCGCTCGCACGACGACTACGCCTACAACGCCAAGGAGTCCACGAAGGTCTGCGGCTTCGACACCGACACCGTCTACCTGGTCAGCATCCCGGCCACGCACAACTTCCCGCTCGCCTGCCCGGGCGTACTCGGGACTCTGCTGGTCGGAGGGACGGTGGTCATGCTGCCCAGCCCGTCGCCGGCGCGGGCGTTCGCCACCATCGAGCGTGAGGGCGTCACGCACACCGCCGTCGTCCCCGCCGTCGCCAAGCGGTGGCTCGACGAGCAGGCCGCCAACCCGACCGACCAGCTGGCGTCGCTCAAGGTGCTGCAGGTCGGCGGCTCGCGGCTGGCCGACGAGGTAGCCCGCCGCGTCCCCGGCACGCTCGGCTGCATCCTGCAGCAGGTGTTCGGCATGGCCGAGGGACTGCTGAACTACACCCGCCTCGACGACCCCGAGGAGATCATCTTCACCACCCAGGGCCGCCCGATGTCCCCGGACGACCAGGTCCTGCTCGTCGACGAGCACGACAACCCCGTCCCGCAGGGCACGCCGGGGTCTCTCATCACGCAGGGCCCGTACACGCTGCGCGGGTACTACCGGGCCGAGGAGCAGAACGCCCGGGCCTTCACCACCGACGGGTGGTACCGCTCCGGCGACATCTGCCGCATGGACGAGATGGGCAACCTCATCGTCGAGGGCCGCGACAAGGACATAATCAACCGCGGCGGGGAGAAGATCTCCGCCGAGGAGATCGAGAACCTCGTCTACCAGCTGCCCGCGGTCCGGCTCGTCGCCGCTGTCGCCATGCCCGACGACGTCCTCGGCGAGCGGGTGTGCGTCTACGTAGTCCCGCACGACGGGCAGTCCGTGAGCCTAACGGACGTCCACGCCGCGATGGAGACGGCCGGGGTGGCCCGGTACAAGTGGCCCGAGCACCTCGAGGCCACCGACGAGCTGCCGACGACGAAGGTCGGCAAGATCAACAAGAAGGCGCTCCGCACCGACATCGCGGAGCGTCTCGCTGCCGGGCTTGGCATCCGCGCGAGCCTCTGATGCCGGCTTACGCATTTGCCGGGGTCACCCCGGTCGTCGATCCGACAGCGTACGTCCATCCAAGCGCGGTCCTGATCGGTGATGTGGTGGTCGGGCCGGGCTGCTACGTCGGTCCGCACGCGTCCCTGCGAGCCGATCTCGGCGGAATCGTGCTGGGTGCGGGCTCGAACGTGCAGGACGGCTGCGTCGTGCACACCTTTCCCCGCCGCACGACCGTGATCGGCGAGGACGGGCATGTCGGGCACGCGGCGGTGCTCCACGGGTGCACGGTGGGGGCCGGCGCGCTGATCGGGATCGGCGCCGTCCTGCTCGACGGCGCACGGGTCGGTGAGCGTGCCTTCGTCGGGGCGGGCTCGCTTGTGCCTGCGGAGATGCAGGTTCCCGCCGGACACCTGGTGCTCGGCTCCCCGGCTCACGTGGTCCGCGAACTCTCCGACACCGAGTTGGAGTGGAAGGCGAACGGCACCCGGATGTACCACGAAATCGCTGTCCTCTCGCACGAGCGGCTCGAGGAGGTCATCCCTCTCACAGCCCCCGAGGCGGACCGCCCGGCGCTGCCCTTCGGCTCGGACGATGCCGTTCCCATCCGCGAAGCAAGAGTCACCGGCTGACGGTGACCGAGCTGCCAAATCAGCACGTCACACGTTTCGAAAGGATCAGACGATGACCACCACCGAAGAGCCGCTCGAGCACAGCGACGTCGAGAACGCGATGCAGCCGGAGGACACCCCCGAGCTGCGCGAGCTCTACGCCGGGTTCGAGGCGAACCACATGATCCCGCTGTGGACCCAGATCGACGACCTCATGCCCACGAGCCCCTCGCCGAAGGCGGTGCCGCACGTGTGGAAGTGGTCGACGCTCTACCCGCTCGCGCAGAAGTCGGGCGACCTGGTGCCCGTCGGGCGCGGGGGCGAGCGCCGCGCCATCGGCCTGGCCAACCCGGGCATGGGAGGGCGGGCCTACGTCTCCCCGACCCTGTGGGCAGCCATCCAGTACCTCGGCCCGAAGGAGACGGCTCCGGAGCACCGCCACTCCCAGAACGCCTTCCGCTTCGTCGTCGAGGGCGAGGGCGTCTGGACGGTCGTCAACGGCGACCCGGTGCGCATGTCGCGCGGCGACTTCCTGCTGACCCCGGGGTGGAACTTCCACGGCCACCACAACGAGACGGACCAGCCGATGGCCTGGATCGACGGTCTCGACATCCCGTTCTCCTACACCAACGACGTGGGCTTCTTCGAGTTCGGGTCCGAGCGCGTCACCGACTACGCGACCCCGAACTACTCCCGCGGCGAGCGGCTGTGGTGCCACCCCGGCCTGCGTCCGCTCTCCGGCCTGCAGAACACCGTGTCCTCGCCGATCGGCGCATACCGGTGGGAGTACACCGACCGTGCGCTGACCGAGCAGCTGCTCCTGGAGGAGGAGGGCCAGCCGGCGACGGTCGAGCAGGGTCACGCGGCCGTGCGCTACGTGAACCCGACCACCGGCGGTGACGTGATGCCGACCATCAGGGCCGAGTTCCACCGCCTGCGCGCGGGCACGGCGACGGCGACCCGCCGCGAGGTCGGCTCGACGGTCTTCCAGGTCTTCGAGGGCTCGGGCTCCGTCGTCATGGACGGCACCGAGCACCAGCTCGAGATCGGCGACATGTTCGTCGTCCCGTCGTGGGTGTCGTGGTCGCTCCAGGCCGACACCCAGTTCGACCTGTTCCGTTTCTCCGACGCCCCGATCATGGAGCGTCTCCACTTCGACCGCACCTACATCGAGGGAGCCGACCGATGAGACTGACCACCCTGCGCACCGCCTCCGGGACCGTCGCTGCCCGGGTCGACGGCGACAAGGCCGTCGAGCTGACCGGCTACACCGACGTCGCGGACCTGCTGCGTCGCGGCGACCTCGCCGCCGTCGCCCAGGCGGCCGGCACCGAGCACGACCTGACGACGGCGGACCTCGCCCCGGTGGTGACCACACCGGGAAAGATCGTGTGCGTCGGCCTGAACTACCGCAACCACATCCTCGAGATGGGCCGCGAGCTGCCGGAGCACCCGACGCTGTTCACCAAGTTCCCCGAGGCCCTCATCGGTCCGCGCGACGAGATTCAGGTCCCGCCGGAGTCGGACAAGATCGACTGGGAGGGCGAGCTCGCCGTCGTCGTCGGCAGGAGCGTTCGCCGGGCCGACGCCGAGCAGGCGGAGGCCGCGATCGCCGGGTACACGATCATGAACGACATCACCATGCGCGACTACCAGTACCGCAGTCCCCAGTGGTTCCAGGGCAAGGCGTGGGAGAGCTCGACCCCGCTGGGCCCGGTCCTCGTCCCCCCGGACGAGCTGCCCGCCGACGCCGAGCTGGTCACCCGCCTCGACGGGGAGGAGATGCAGCGCGCCCGCATCGACGACCTCGTCTTCGACGCCGTCGCCCTGGTGCGGTACATCTCGACGATCTTCACGCTCAACCCCGGTGACGTCATCGCCACCGGCACACCGGGGGGCGTCGGCCACGCGCGCAAGCCGGGCCGTTACATCTCCGCCGGGCAGACCGTGTCCGTCGCGATCGACGGCATCGGCGACGTCGTCAACGTGGCGGTCGCCGAGAACGTCGCGGGCGCCGCCGAGCAGACGCCGGCCACGGTGGGCGTATGAGCACCACGCTCGAGCAGGCCCGTGAGGAGCTGCGCCGCCGTCAGGGCGCGGGTGCCCGGTACGACGCCGCCGACGCACCGGCTCGAGAGCTGGCGTGGGCACGGACGGGGACGGCGTACTTCGCACGGAAGCTCAACGAGCTGACCGACGAGGACCTGTTCGGCCCGAGCCTGCTGCCCGGATGGACCCGCGCGGCCCTCGTCGCGCACGTGGGCTACAACGCCCGCGCGCTCACCCGGCTGTGCGAGTGGGCGCGCACCGGCGTGGAGACGCCGATGTACGCCTCGACCGAGCAGCGCAACGCCGAGATCGACCGAGGCGCCACCCTGCCTGCCCGGGCGCTGCGGAACCTGTTCGCCCACGCCGAGGTCCACCTGAACGTCGAGTGGCGCGACCTCACCGACCATCAGTGGGACCACGAGGTCCGCACCGCGCAGGGACGCACCGTCCCGGCTCGCGAGACCGCCTGGATGCGCGCCCGCGAGGTCTGGGTCCACGCCGTGGACCTCGACAACGCCGGCTCCTTCCGAGACTTCCCCGCCGACCTGCTCGACGAGCTCCTCGCCGACGTCGTGCGGGCGTGGGCGCGGCGCCCGGAGGCGGTCGAGATCGTCCTCGCCCCCGCCGACCGCGGCGAGCAGGTCACCGTGGGCGAGGGGACCGGCCCCACGGTCACCGGCACCACGGCGGACCTCGTCCGCTGGCTCACCGGCCGTGGCGCACGCCGACTGACCAGCACCACCGGCGAGCTGCCCAAGATCCCGCGCTGGTTCTGCCCCGCCGGTGCCAAGGATCGGCTCCCTCCGGCACTCTCTCTGCTTTACGGCAGCTGTTCCGTTGAAGGTGAATTGGCCGTTCGTAGGGCCAGACGGGCTGCATGTCGGCCTGCCCAGCGACCCGTGATGAAAGCGGGCGCGAGACCGCCGACATATCCGTAGCGGGAAAGACCGCCTGCGTCGGCGCCAGCTGCGAAAAGATCTGGAAGAGGGGTGCCATCGTGGCCAAGCACTTGCGCGTCGGTGTCGATAGCAACTCCCCCAAAGGTGAACGTGATAGACGGCTGTACCATGACGGCGTAGTACGGGGAGACCTTCGGACCCCTCGCTGAAGGTGCTACCCGTACGCCATCGACCGATCCACCACCTGTTGTCGACGACGCTCGAAAATGAGGCCATAGCGACGGTCGAAAATGAGGCCACCCAGACAGATTGGATGGGTGATCTCTGTGGAGGATTGGGCTCTGGTCCGGCGGCTGGTGGCGGATGGTGTTCCGCAGCGTCAAGTCGCCCGGGACTTGGGTATCGGACGGGCGACGGTCGCGCGGGCTGTGGCCTCGGAGGGGCCACCGAGGTACGAGCGGCCGGCGGTGTCGACGTCGTTCACGCCGTTCGAGCCGGCGGTGCGGCAACTGCTGGTCACGACCCCGGACATGCCCGCGACGGTGATCGCCGAGCGGGTCGGGTGGACCGGGTCGATCACGTGGTTCCGTGACAACGTGCGGCGTCTGCGCCCGGAGCATCGGCCAGTTGATCCGGCGGACCGGCTGATCTGGCTGCCGGGGGACGCGGTGCAGTGCGACCTGTGGTTCCCGCCGGTGCGGATCCCGCTCGAGGATGGCACGGGGGCGGTGCTGCCGGTGCTGGTGATGACCTGCGCGTACTCACGGTTCACGCTGGCCCGGATGATCCCGTCCCGTCACACCGCGGATCTGCTGCTGGGGATGTGGGATCTGCTGATGCAGCTCGGGTCGGTACCGCGACGGTTGATCTGGGACAACGAGGCCGGGATCGGACGCGGTCGCCGTCATGCTGAAGGGGTCGGTGAGTTCACCGGGACCCTGGCCACCACGCTGCAGCGCTGCAAGCCCTACGACCCGGAGTCCAAGGGACTGGTCGAGCGCAGGAACGGTTAGGGCCTTCACCCCGGATCTTGGACACGGTGGGTGGTTGATTACGCCGCGGCTTGCAGCGTAGTGGCCCGGCGGGCCTCGTAGGTGGATGGGGAGAGATAGCCGCACCAGGAGTGACGGCGTCGGGTGTTGTAGCGGGTGGCCCACCGGAACACTCGTCGGCGGGCGTCGGCCTCGTCGCCGAAGGTCGCCGCACCGGCGAGGACCTCGCGCTTGAGGGTGGCGTTGAAGGACTCCGCGAGCGCGTTGTCGGCCGAGGAGCCAACAGCGCCCATGGACTGGGTGACGCCGAAGACGCGGCACAGCTTGGCGTAGTCCTTCGAGGTGTAGACCGACCCGTGGTCGCTGTGAAAGAGCGCGCCCTTCAGCGATTCGCGGTCGGCACGGGCGGCCTTGAGCGCGTCCTCAACCAGGCTGGTGCGCATGTGGTCGGCGACCGCCCAGCCGGCGAGCTTGCGTGAGCAGCAGTCGATCACGGTGGCCAGGTAGAGGTTCGACCCGTCCGCGAGCGGCAGGTAGGTGATGTCGCCGACGTACTTCTGGTTCGGCTCGGTGGCGGTGAAGTCCCGGTTGAGCTGGTCGGGGAACTTCTCCTCGGTCTGGTCCGGCACGGTGGTCCGCACGCGTCGGCGGAGCCGGATCCCGGCGAGCCCGTGCGCCTTCATCACCCGGGCGACCCGCTTGTGGTTCACGCGTTCTCCCTCGGGCTTGTCGTCGTTGAGTTCGGCGGTCACCCGTGGCGCGCCGTAGGCCCGGTCGCCGCCCTGTTTGGGGTCCTGGACGACCCGAATCTTCTCCGCGAGCACCGCATCAGCACGGGCACGCTCCTCGCGGGCAGGGGCTGCGGCAACCCAGGCGTAGTAGGACGAACGCGCGATCTCGATGACCTCGCACAACCGCTTCACCTCGAAGGCGTCTTGGTGGTCGGCGACGAACTGGAAGCGGCTCACCAGTTCGTCTCCCCAGCGAAATACTTGGCCGCCTGGCGAAGGATCCGCTTCTCGGTCTCGATCTTGGTCTTTTCCGCCTTCACCGCCGCGAGCTCGGCCTCAAGTCGGGCGATCTTCGCTGCCGGCGACTCCGGTCGGCCACCCGATGGCGGGGCCGCTCCGATCGCTGCAGTCCTCGACCCCGTGCCGTAGGTCTTCACCCACGCCGCCAACGTGCCCCGGGCGATCCCCAGGTCGTCAGCGATGCCGGCCAGCGTGGCCCCCGGGGTGGTCTCGAAGAGATCGACGGCCTGACGACGGAACTCCTCGGAGTAGTTCTTCCTGGCCATGAACTGGATCATCTCGCTTCCTCCAGCCACTGCTGGATTCTGCGTGTCCAAGATCAGGGGTCAAGCCCCCAGTACAATCAGCTGTTCACCATGCATGGCACGATCATGCTGCTGATGTACGCCACTCCTGTGGTGTTCGGCTTTGCCAACTACATCCTTCCACTGCAGATCGGCGCGCCCGATGTCGCATTCCCCCGGCTGAACGCCTTCAGCTACTGGCTGTATCTGTTCGGATCCCTCGTTGCAGTCGGCGGCTTCATCACCCCCGGCGGCGCCGCCGACTTCGGCTGGACCGCGTATGTGCCTTTAAGCACGGAAGTGCACTCCCCCGGCATGGGCGCAAATCTATGGATCGTGGGCCTGGCCATCTCAGGACTGGGCACCATCCTGGGCGCAGTCAACTTCATCACCACCATCGTGTGTATGCGAGCCCCCGGCATGACGATGTTCCGGATGTCGATCTTCACTTGGAACATTCTCGTCACCTCCATCCTGATCCTCATCGCCTTTCCGCTGCTGACCGCAGCGTTGATGGGGCTGCTATACGACCGGGTACTCGGCGGTCACCTCTTCGATCCCGCCACCGGCGGAGTGATGCTCTGGCAGCATATGTTCTGGTTCTTCGGTCATCCCGAGGTCTACATCATCGCGCTGCCGTTCTTCGGCATCGTCTCCGAGATTTTCCCGGTGTTCTCCCGGAAGCCGATCTTCGGTTACACCGGCCTGATCTACGCCACCCTCGGCATCGCGGCCCTGTCGATCGCGGTGTGGGCGCACCACATGTATGCCACCGGCGCGGTGCTGCTGCCGTTCTTCTCGTTCATGACCTTCCTGATCGCCATCCCGACCGGAGTGAAGTTCTTCAACTGGATCGGCACCATGTGGAAGGGGCAGTTGACTTTCGAATCACCGATGTTGTTCTCCGTGGGTTTTTTGATCACCTTCCTCTTCGGCGGCCTGTCGGGCGTGATCCTGGCCTCCCCTCCTATGGACTTCCAGCTGCACGATTCGTACTTCGTGGTGGCGCACTTCCACTACGTCGTGTTCGGCACCGTGGTGTTTGCGACCTATGCGGGTATCTACTTCTGGTTTCCGAAGATGACCGGTCGAATGCTCGACGAGCGCCTAGGCAGGTGGCATTTCTGGTTGACATTTCTGGGCTTCCATTCCACCTTTCTCGTCCAGCACTGGCTGGGCAATGAAGGCATGCCCCGCCGGTACGCCGACTACCTGCCCTCGGACGGATTCACCACCCTGAACACGATTTCGACGATCGGATCTTTTGTCCTCGGTGCCTCGGTGTTGCCATTCGTGTGGAACATCTTCAAGAGCTACCGCTACGGGCAGATCGTCACTGTCGACGACCCCTGGGGCTACGGCAACTCGCTCGAATGGGCGACTACCTGCCCGCCGCCGCGACACAACTTCACCGAACTGCCGCAGATCCGCTCCGAACGGCCGGCGTTCGAGCTGCACTACCCGCACATGGTCGAACGCATGAGGGCCGAGGCACACGTGGGTTTCGGTGGTGCGCCCAGGAGCACCGAAATCGCTAAGCGTGAGCTTGCCGAACCGCGGAGCACCGGCGAGGCCTCGGCACGCACCGATACGAAGGAATAAATCGTTCGCCGTCTCGGCGCCGAAAGATCGGAAAATACCGTTGAAGACCAACATGCCGGTGGTGACCGTGCCGGCAACAGACCGAGCCACCGCGGCATTGTCCGACTGGCTCATCCGAGACCTGACCGCCGTGACGCTCGAGCATGCAGGGCTTCCGGATCCTCAACGGTTACGTCGCCTGCCGCCGATCACCGCCGCGCACATCGGCAAGCCGGGTAAGTTGCGCCGACATGTGCGTGCGTTGGAACATGTTCTCGGGCAGGTGGATCGGCATCTTCGTGCCGGTGCGCACCTGCGCGAGCATGGCCTAGGAACCGAGTCGGTACCGGCCGTGCCGACAGAGCTCTTCGACGTGGCGGCGGACCTGGCCGGCACCGTCGTCGAGCGTGGCAGTCCGGCCGCGGCACTGGCCAATCGGGCGGTGCTGCTCGCGGCCGGAGTTATCGGCCGGGGGCTGGGGGTAGTCGATGCCTCCGCGACCTGGTCCGCTACCGCGGGGTCGTATTGCGCGATCATTGCGCAGTTGTGGCGGGACGAGCCCCAGGCACAGGTGCTGGTCGATCCCGGGTAGAGGGCTGGTGCCTGGTCCGAGGGGTGCGGGTACCTGCGCCGGTCGGTCCTCGGACGGATCGGGCTGGATCCATCCGAGGGCCGACCGGTCTGCTCCGCTTTGGACGGTCGCGGTCACCGGAACATTTTCCCAGGGCGGAGGTCGAGTTATGAGCGAGTCGGGTGACCGTAGTGATCCGGACGAGGTACAGCCCGGCGACGAGTCGACTGTCTACCCCGATCCGGTCCACAGTCGACAGGAGCTGGCGGCCGCCGAAAAGAGGGTCGCCGGACAGATCGATCCCGGGATGCGTGCGGTGGTGGTCGCTGCAGTGGTGGTGGTGGTGGCGGTCTCGTTCTCACTTCCGCACAACGGTGGCGCCAACGGCTGGCAGGTGCTGGCCGGCTCTACGGTGGCACAGGCCGAAACCATCACCCTTCCTTCGCGGATCTTTTTGGTGCTGGCAGCGGTGTTCGGGATCGTGCTCTCGATGCTGGCGCTGGTGACCCGACGATGGGTGCTGGCCTGGTTTGCCAGCGCCGGGTGCACGCTGGCGATCGTGTTCGGTGTGCTTGCCGTGTGGTCGCGGCAGACCCTCGATCCCGTCGCCGGTGGGGCCGGCCCGGGCATCGGCTTGTTTTTGGGGTGGGGAGCGATGACCGTCCTGGCGTACCACTGGATCAAGGTGGTTTGGGCGCGGTCGTCGCAGATGGTCGAGGCCGAGGCTGCCCGTCGGGCTGCCGAATCCGAGCTGCCCGAGCAGTACCTGCACCGGCTTCCTCCACCACGCGAGGACGGCACGTAGTCGTCCGAGCATTCCCGCGCGCCTCGCAAAAGGTACCTCGCGATGGGGAGAATATCGCTCGATGCGCCGTGAGTGAGCGGAGGCTGCCGCTACCCGGAAACTTTTGTCAGATCAGGGTCTGCCAGTACGGCCAGAAGGCGTGCGCTACCAGGGCGGATACAGTCAGCGTCCAGACGGTGGGGACCACTGCATGCAGCCGGTGCAGCCGCTGCCATGACCGCAACGGTCGATGTTTTTGCACCGCCTCGAGGTGCAGCAGGCAATACCACCAGCCGAGCACGCTGACCAGCCACACCACCATGCAGTACGGGCACAGCGCTTCGATCCGGTAGAGGCTCTGGAAAATCAGCCAGTGCACGAAGGCGACCGCCGCGGTCAGGCCGGCGAACAGGCCGTTCCAATACCAGCGGGGCACGCCGGCCCCGGCCAGGACCGCTACGGCGGTGGTCAGTACGACCGTGAAACCGATGACGCCCAGCAACGGATTAGGGAAGCCGAACAGTTCCGCTTGCCACGAGGTCATGATCGACCCGCAGCTGATGACCGGGTTGATGCTGCACGAGGGCCGATAGGCCGGATCGGCCAGCACGGCGAACTTTTCGACGGTGAGTACCAGCGAGGCTAGTAGCCCCGCTGCGCCGCAGACAACGAGGATCCAGCCCACCCCCGTGCTGCCGAGCGTCCGACCCGACGCCTCGTCGGTGGCAGGCGCCGCCGGACGCGTCGGGGCGCTCACTCGGCCAGCGCCGCGTCGATCCGGGCCCGTAGCTGTTCGTAGGTGGGCATGGGGGGCAGCTCGACGCCGTTGAGGAACAGGGTGGGTGTGCCTTGTACACCGAGGGTAAGACCGTCGTCGAAGTCCCGGTCCACGCGCGCGCTGACGGTGGGATCGTTGACGTCCCGCTCGAATGCGGCCATATCCAGGCCCAGTTGTTCGGCAAAACCCCAGAATACTTTTTCCTGGGACTGGCTCGACTCGCCCCACTGTGCCTGGGTGTCGTACATGAGCTGATACATCGGCTCGAGACGCCCTTGCCGGGCCGCGGCTTCGACGACCCGTGCGGCCAGATGGCTGTTGGTGTGGCTGGGAATGGGGAAGTAGCGGATCCCAAAGTCGATCCGCCCGACGTACTCGTTGCGGATTTGTTCCATCACCGGGTACAAGGCCCGGCAGGACTCGCATTCGAAATCAAGGAATTCGACGAGTTGGACCTTGTCGTCGGGGGCCGTGGACAAGGTACGGATATCTGGGGTCCACACCGGTGCCGTGGCAGCGCCGGGCGCCTCTTGGCCAGTCGTCCCGGCGTTCGTCCCGGCCCTATTGGTGTAGAGCAACACCGACAACAACACCACGAACAGGGCGACCAGAGCCGCGGACACTTTCACATTGGTCGTCAGTTTCATATTCTCGTCCGTCTCGGTGTCTGAGCGAGCCGGTAGCGTCACCGACCAACCGTAAAACTACGGTACATAGTAGATGGGCTAGGGTAGACCCCGATCAGCACCCTTTGCGTTCTCTCGACAGGCCACCGCGCCGGACGCTGCGCCGGGGTAGGGAGCCGAGAAAGTATGTTCCCATGACCAGACTCATCACGATCTTCGCCGCGGCCGCCGCGGTGCTGCTCCTCGGCGTCGCGCCCGCGCAAGCTCACAGCATGTTGATCGGTTCGACTCCCGCCGCCGACGCCACGGTGGCAAGTTCCCCGGACGGAATCGAACTCGAGTTCAACCAACCCATCAACACCGCTTTCGCCACCGTGACACTTACCGACAGTTCGGGCACTCAACGGGGAAGCTCCGAGGCGATTGTCGACGCAGAACGGGTGCGGCTGGCCATCCCGGAGCCCTTGACCGCAGGGGAGTATACCGTCGGCTACCGGGTCGTCTCCGCCGACGGCCATCCCATCACCGGTTCCTACGCCTTCACCGTCACCGCGGCGGCCGGGCAGACACCGACCTCCGAGGCTCAGGAGGCGTCCCCCTCGTCGGGCGCAGCCGAGCCCGAGACCACCGAAGCGCAGGTTGCCCCTGAGGACTCACAGTCCTCAGGCTCGTCGATTCCGTTGCTGCTGGGGTTCGCAGTACTGGGGGTGCTGGTCATCGCCGGGGGCACCTGGGCGGCAATGCGCGCCTTCCGGAAGAGCTGACACCGGACTCGGCGAGGAGGTGCTGCCCGCAGTCATCTCCTCGCCGGGACTCTGTGCACACCGCGACTTCTTGAAATTTCGGTTCCCCTGACTTTTAATTCAGGGAAACCTTTTGGAGGGCGGATGACGCTGACGCGCAATGTCGGGCCAGTGCAACGGTGGCGCCGTGGGACTCTTCTCGGACCGGCATTCGTCGCCTCTATCGCCTACGTCGATCCGGGCAACGTGGCCTCCAACGTCAGTGCCGGGGCCCAGTTCGGTTATCTGCTGGTGTGGGTCATCGTGGTGGCCAATGTCATGGCCGCGCTGGTGCAGTACCTGTCCGCCAAACTCGGTCTGGTCACCGGCAGGTCGTTGCCCGAGGTGCTCCGCGAGCGCATGTCCCTACCGGCGCGCTTGGCGTACTGGGGACAGGCGGAACTGGTCGCCATGGCTACCGACCTGGCCGAGGTCATCGGCGGCGCCATCGCCCTGAACCTACTGTTCGATCTCCCGCTACTGACGGGAGCGTTGATCACCGGAGCGGTCTCGTTGCTCTTGCTGCTGGTGCAGGACACGCGTGGTCAGCGCGGTTTCGAACGGGTCATCACCGGTCTGTTGCTGGTCATCGCGATCGGGTTCGTCACCAGCCTTTTCGTTGCCCCGCCCCCCGCCCACGCCGTGGCCGCAGGACTCGTGCCGCGCTTCGACGGTGCCGAATCGGTGCTGCTCGCGGCGGCCATGCTCGGTGCGACCGTGATGCCGCATGCGGTGTACCTGCACTCGGGACTGGTCCGGGATCGTCACGGTCATCCCGAGCCCGGTCCGCGACGGGCCGTGCTGCTGCGGGTCACACGCTGGGATGTCGGACTGGCCATGGTGGTGGCGGGCACGGTGAATCTGGCCATGTTGCTCACGGCCGCGACAACGTTGCAGGGCCGGGAGGGGGTCGATTCGATCGAGGAGGCGCACACGGCGCTGGGCCTAGAACTCGGCTCGACGGTAGCGCTGCTGTTCGCGCTGGGCCTGTTGGCCTCCGGGTTCGCGTCGACCTCGGTGGGTGCCTACGCTGGGTCCTTGATCATGGACGGGCTGCTGCGCAGACGGATACCGCTGCTGGCGCGGCGCTTGATCACCCTGGTGCCGGCGTTGGTGGTGGTCGCGCTCGGGACGGATCCGACCCGGGCCCTGGTGCTCTCGCAGGTGGTGCTGTCGTTCGGTATTCCTTTTGCGTTGATCCCTCTGGTGCGTCTGACCAGCGATCGGGCGCTGATGGGCATCGACGTCAACCATCGGCTCACCACCATGGTGGCGTGGGTTATTGCTGCCACGATCACGGCGCTCAATTTGGTGTTGATCTATTTGACGGCGCGGCCTTGACTGCGTCCGTTCCGAAACATCGGATTGATGAGGATCAGGGCCGGGGCCGTTTCGGTGGGTATTTTCGCTGGTTATCGATGATGCGGATCTCGTCGTTGATCCGGGTGCGCAGCCGATGCAGGGCTACCAGCGACACTGCTATCCCGGCGAGTACACCGACAAGGAGCGTCCACGTCAGCGACACCTCGAGTCCGAGAAGGTGGACGCCGGCCACCGCGGCGCCGGCGCAGCCGGCGACCACCGCCAGACGGACTGCGGTGTAGAGGAACACCAGGCGGGACACCCGCATGGTCGACGACTGTTTCATGATCGCTCCTGAGCGCCGACCCGGGACGGTGCCGGTCCGGGTCCTGGCAGTTTCGCCGGTCAGTTCATCGGTAAGGGTGCGGCGCCGTGGGCCGTAAGTAGTTGCTGCATCGTCGTCGATTCGGCTTGCTGGGTGTCGGCGATCTGTCGGGCCAGCGTCGTGACCACTTGTTCGGTGGCGTTGGCCGCGGCGTAGCGTGCCATCGGCAGGCCGCCTTGATGGTGCCGAAGCAGCAGTTGCAGGTACAGGGTGTCGAATGCGGGGCCGGTGGTGCGTCGTAGCGTGTCGAGTTCGGAGGTGGTGGCCATCCCGGGCATCCGTGGTCCTTGGATGGCCGATCCGGGCGGCATCGCCGCGTGCTCGGTCATACCTGCCGCCGTCCCGGCGCTGTCCTCGGTAGCGCGCATCCAGGTCATCGGTTCCCCGGCCGCCTGCAGCGGTCGGTCCCATACGGCCAACCAGCCCTGCATCGTGCCCCATTGGCCCTGCTGGGTGGTGAGCACGTCGTAGGCGAGGGTGCGGACCGCCGGGTCGGTCGCGTTGGTCAGCGCCATGGCCGACATTTCTACCGCCTGGCTGTGGTGCACCGACATGTCCTGGGCGAAGCCAACCTCGACCGAGTCCTGTGCAGGTGGCTCGGGATGACCGCCTCTCAGTCCCGAGGCACCGATACCCAGATAGAGACCGACGACGAGCGCGAACACACCCACGGCGAGCGTGCGGCCGAGCCTGGCCCATCCACCGGCAGCGGGAGCGGCGGGGGCAGTGAGGACGGGAGTGTCGTCGGACTCAGCCATTGCCGGGTCCGAGGTTCGAGCCTGTCGCCGGGGCGGCGGGGGCAGACTGCTGGCCCACGGTCATGGGGACGGCGTCCGGCCCCGGCGCGGACGCATCGAACGGCGGCGGAGCGCTCGGATCGAAACTGCCTGGAGTGGTGGAGCAGGTGGCACCTGCCTCGGGGTGGGTGTTGGGGTTTCGGCGCAAGGCAGTGATGAACTGGGCGAGTCGATCGTCTTCGGAGTCATCGAGCGCGAGGCGGTGGCCCCAGGACTGCACCGAGATCGGGGATGGCAAGCCCGGATAGGGCGACATCAGGGTGTAGGGCTGGCCGTCGACCTTCGCCTCCAATGTTGACACCTCGTCCCCGGTGACCTTCTGCGGGTCGTACGTAATCCACACCGCGCCGTGTTCGAGCGAATGCACCGCGTTCTCGCTGCGGATCGGTTCGGAATAAACCGTGCCGGTACAGGTGGCCCAGTACTGATCGTGTGGGCCCCCCATCGGGGGAGTCTGGTCGTAGGCCACCCGTTGCGGTGCCTGCACATGCGTTCCGGCCGGGTAGTCGATCTTCTCCACCCCGTCGATCACCGCAGACGGATCGGGGTTGTCCGCACTGGGCACGTACTTCTGGGCCTCGGTGCGTTCGGAGATCTTCGGGACGAGGTTGTACGCGATGGCCCCGATCAGGGCGATGATCACCACGGCAGCGCCGATCATCGGCCACGGCACCCGGTGCGAGTCGGCTAGGAGGAGCGGTCCCGGTCGCTTTCGGGGCGTCTGCGACTTCGGTTTGTCTGAGCTGTTCACCGCGTTTGCCTTCCTCGGCACCGATAGGCCGTCGCCCTACCGTAAATACTATAAATCATAGTTTTCCACGTGGGGGCCGTCGGAGGCTGCCATCGCCGAGCCGACGCGGCGGCTATGCCATCCGCGACAGGTCTGTCGGGGGTACACCCCGTTGCTGCAGCCACTGGGTCGGATCTACCTTCGTACCGGCCGGATCGGTGGTTTCGAAGTGCAGGTGCGGACCGGTGGACTGACCACGATTGCCGACGGTGGCGATCTGCTCACCGGCTTGCACACGCTGATCTACCTCAACCAGCGTTTCGTTGATGTGGCCATAGGTGCTGGTGGACCCGTCATCGTGCCGGACCTGGACCCACAGACCGAACCCGGAGGCCGGGCCGGAGTCGATCACGGTGCCCGAGGCGGCAGCATAGACCGGGGTGCCGATGCTGTTGGCGATGTCCAGACCGGCGTGGGACGAACCCCATCGCGGTCCGAACGCGGAGGTCAAGGTGCCCGAGACCGGAGCGACGGCGAGGGGCTGCAGTGTCGGTGTCGCCCAGGAGGCTGCGTTTGTCGGCACCGCTGAGCTCGACGGCAGGGCCGGAACAGTGGCGGCAGGGGACACTACCGCGGGAAAACCCGGAACCGCGGCGAGTTGGTCGAGCGCCGCCTCGACCTCCGGCAGAGCGGCCAGTGCTGCGAGTTCGGCTGGCAACGGGACCGGTGCAGGCGCGGCGGCATGCACACCACCCGAGGTCGGCTGGGCAGCCGCGGTGCCCGGAGCGAGAATCTGAGATCCCACGATCAGCAGTGCGCCGGTCGCGACCGACGATGCACATGCCCCGGTCGTGGCGCGGTTCGTCGGCGCCCGGTGCCGCCCCCGGCGTCCTTCGGATCCTGGCGCGGAACCCGGTTCTATATCGGTAAGGTAACGGATTTGGTTCCGGGTTGATGCATGGTGCCGTCCCACAATAACGCTCCTGACATGCTCTTTCGATGTAGATCCGCCGTTGCCGCGACGGGTAAGATAACGAAACGATATACTAAGAAGGCGCTAAAAACTACCTGTCTTAGTAATTGGGTGGGTGTGGGCCTTCTGGCGACCGATGAGCAGGATCCACATCACGGCCGCGGCGGCGAGCACCTCAGGGCCCGAACCGAGCCGGGTCGCCCAGGTCAGTCGGGTACCCAGGGGCAGCTCACCGACGAGGACGTCGGCGGTGAACATCGCACTGCGGTTGGTGACCGCGCCGTCGGGAGTGATCAGAGCGCTGACGCCGCTGGTAGCCGCGACCACCACGGACCGCCCGTGCTCTACCGCCCGTAGCCGAGACATGGCCAGCTGCTGGTAGGTCATCTCGGTGCGGCCGAAGGTCGCGTTGTTGGTGGGCACTACCAGCAACTGGGCGCCTGCCCGCACCGACTCGGCAACCGCATCGTCGAAGGCAACCTCGTAACAGGTCGCCACCCCCACCGGTACGCCGTTGAGCTCGACCCGGCCGGTACCGTCTCCGGGGATGAACCGGCCTGCCTGCGCGGCCGCCGGCCACAGGCGCTCGATCACCGGGCGCAGCGGCAGATATTCCCCGAATGGCACCAGGCGCCGCTTGAGGTGCCGGGCCCCGGGACCTGTCACCGGATCCCACACCAGCGCACTGTTACCGCTGGTGCCGTCCCCGTTGTCGAGCACGGCACCGACGAGGATGGGCACGCCGATGGCGGCAGCGGCCTCATCGAGCTCGGCGTGGGCATCGGCCTGACGCAGCGGATCGATGTCCGAGGAGTTCTCCGGCCACACCACCAGCTGCGGCCGGGGCGCGCGACCCGACGCCACGTCGACGGCAAGTCGTTCGGTCGCCGCGACGTGATTGTCGAGCACGGCCCGACGCTGGGCGTTGAAATCGAGCCCCATTCGCGGCACGTTGCCTTGCACGGCCGCGACCGTGACCGTCGATGCCGGGAAGCGGGCGGAGTCGCGCATCCCGACGAGCGGTGCCGCCGCAAATGCGACCGCTGCCAGCAGCATCGAACCCATCGCGACCGCAGGCCGCCGCTCGCGCGCAGCGATCACGGTTGTGACCACCGCGGTGCCGATCACCGCGACGGCGAAGCCCACACCGGCAGGCCCAGCAAGGGAAGCCAGCTGCAGAAGTGGCCCCTCGGCTTGCCCGAAGGCCAGCCGTCCCCACGGAAATCCTCCGAACGGAATCCGTGCGCGTATTGCTTCGGTGACCACCCAGGCGGCGGCAATCGATACCGGGGCCGCCGGGCGGCGGCTGAGCGCCGCGGCCAGGGCGCCGAATATCCCGACCGCGAGCGCCTCGATCGCTGCAAGCGCCAACCAGGGCACTGGTCCGACGTAGACACCGACCCAGGGCAGCAAGGGCAGAAAGAACCCCAACCCGGCCAGGTAGCCGTAGCCGAAGCCGGCGCGCCTGCGTCGGCCGTGCAGTACGGCGGTGAGCACGGCAATGGCGAGCGGGGCCAACCACCATCCCGTGCGGGGTGGGAAACTGGCATAGAGCATCAGCCCGGCCAGAATCGATGCCGCACTACGCACCGGCACCGACAACTCCGGTCCGCGGCGGCGCACCGAGGTAGGGAGCGCCACGGTGGTGGCCCCCTCACTCATCGACGAGTTCCCTCCTATTAGGCGGACGCGCAGACCCCTGTACACACAGGTACACATGCCCAGGGTGTGTCAGTTCAGTCCGGCATAGGAGTGCAGCCCCGAGACCACCATGTTGATGATGAACAGGTTGAACAGCATAGATACGAACCCGGCAATGTTGATCCAGGCCGCGCGGGTTTCCCGCCAGCCGGCGGTGGCCCGGGCGTGCAGGTAGGCGGCGTAGATCACCCATGCGATGAACGAGACGGTTTCTTTCGGGTCCCAGCCCCAGAACCGGCCCCAGGCGGCTTCGGCCCAGATCGCGCCGAGGACGACCCCGGCACCGAACAAGGGGAACGCGAAGATCGTCGTGCGGTAGGCGAGACGGTCGAGGGCGCGGGCGTCGGGGAGCCGTTGCATGAGTCGGGCCAGCCGGGTATCCGGGCGTTTTTCGGCGTTCAACGCCAGCAGAAACAGCGTGCTGGCCACCCCGGAGACGAGGAAAACTCCGCTCGAGACGGACACGACCGAGACGTGGATCGGCAGCCAGAAAGACTGTAGCGCCGGCACCACCGGGGCGGCATCGGCGTAGAGCACGGTGCCAGCGACGAACAGCAGGATCAGCACCGGGATCAGCGCGAATGCCCACAGCACGCGCAGCGCCGGGCGGCGCAGCACGATCAGCCCGGCAAGTACGCCCACCGCGCAGGTGACGGTGACGAACTCGTACATGTTGCCCCAGGGGAAACGCGCGGTGGCCAGCCCGCGCAGCACCATCGAACCAACGTGCAAGATCAGGGCGATCACGAGGACGCTGACGCCCATGCGGCCGAGCCGGTCCGAAAGGTCCCGCCGGGGTGGCTCGGCGACCCGGCCCGGCCTGTCGGCGGGGACCGCAGAGGTGGTAGAAGTGGCAGAGGTGGTGGCGGCCGCGAGGATGGGTGCGGTACGGCGCACCCGCACGGCCGCGAATTCGGCGATGAACAGCACCAGCGCCAGTAAGTAGATGGCGAAGGCTGTTTCGAAGCTCAGGTCGGAGTAGCGGGCGAGGGTGTCGTCAATCGGCATACGCTATCGGTCTTCCTTCGGAGCAGAGGGCACATCGGGTAGCAGGCGCTGACAGATGTCGGTGAACTCCGAACCCCACCCGGCCTGGTCGGTACGGGCCAATCCCCCCAGTTCGAGGGCGGTGCCGGCGCCGTCAGGGCGCAACCGCACCCAGATCCGGCGGCGCTTGATCACCAGCGAGGCCAGAAGTCCGCCCATCATGGTGATTGCGAAGACCAGCACCCAGTTCTGCGCGGGATCATGAGAGACCTGCAGGTAGGCGAATTCCTCGGCGCCGTCGAACCGTACCGCGGTACCGTCGGCCAGGGTCGTGGACTCGCCGGGCTTCAGGTTGACGCGGTCCTGTTTGACCAACCGGCCCTGATTGATCATTTCGGAGTTCAGCTTGAAGATCGACTGCGGAATGCCGGTATCCAGGCCGGTATCGCCCTTGTAGATGTCGATGGCCACGGCCGGATCCAACATGTCGGGGAACACCGAGGTCAGCAAGGTGCCGTCGAACGCTGCGGTGGGCGCGAACAGCCCTTCGAGCGCGATCTGGTTGCGGCGGCGCTCGTCCGGATCCGGGTAGGTGCCGCCGGGCGGATCGAAACGCAGGGCGCCGCTGCTGAGGAACGTGGTGGCGTCCTCGGGGGCGAACTGCAATGTTTCGGTGCGCGATTGTCCGTCGGGGAAGGTCACGGTGAACCGGGGCGCGTAGCCGTGGCCGGTGAGGTAGACCCGTTCGTTGCCCAGGCGCAGCGGTTCGTTGACCCGCAGTCGGTGCTGCTGCCAGCGGTCGGTGCCCAAGTCCTCTCCGTTTTGGTAGGAGATGTTCGAGGTGAACATCTTCGCTTGGCCGTTGTCGAGGTAGTCGGCGGAAAAGTCCTCGACCCTGACGCAGAAGGGCTCGAGTCCGGTGCCGTCGGTGGCGGTACCGGCTCGGAACGAGTCGTACACCGCCGGGGAGGTGTTGCAGAACCCGGGACCGCCGTCGGCGATGACGATCACCGCGCCCTCGTACCCGAACAACCGGCCGGTGGCCACCGCCACCAACAACCCCACCAGGGAGAAGTGGAAGACCAGGTTGCCGGCCTCGCGCAGGTAGCCCTTTTCGGCGGAGATCGACCGGTGCCCGTCGTCGCCGGTGCGGGTGACCGTTCGCCACCGGCGCAGCACGGTCTGTACCTGCTCGAGAGTGTCGTCGATGGGAGTGTCGAGTTTTCCCTGGTGGTGGTGCGGCAGCCGGGACAGATTGCGCGGTACCGCGACCGGCTCACTGCGCAGCGCCCGCAGATGCTCGCGCAGGCGCGGGAGCAGACATCCGATGAGCGAGATCATCAGCAGCGCGTAGATGGCGGTGAACCAGAAGCTGGCGAACACGTCGAACATTTCGAGTCGGTCCAGGAGCGGGCCGAGAACCGGGCGGGCGGCGATGTACTCGTCGACCTTGCCGACGTTGAGGTTGCGTTGCGGGAGCAGCGCCCCGGGGATCGCGGCGACCGCGAGCAGGAACAGCAGCACCAGGGCGGTGCGCATCGAGGTGAGCTGACGCCACAGGTTCCGGGCCTGGGCGAGGGCGCGGCGCCACGGAGGAGGACTCGGTAGCGGTGGTGCCGGATTCCGGTCGGTGAGGGTCATATCGGTAGCACCACGCTGGTGACGAACTCATCCCGGATCCACGCGATGAACAACTCCCATGCCCCGGTCAGCAGAGCGATGCCGACCGCGAGGAGCATCACGCCGCCGACGATTTGAATGGTGCGAGAGTGGCGGCGCAGCCATCCGACACCGCGCAGGGCCGAGGACGAACCGAACGCCAAGGCGATGAACGGCAGTCCCAGTCCCAGGCAGTACGCGACGATCAACAGCACTCCGCGGGCGGCGGTGGTGCCTTCGGTGCCGGCCGCCACAGACAGCACCCCGGCCAACGTCGGGCCCAGGCACGGTGTCCACCCCAGCGCGAAGACCCCACCGAGCAGCGGGGCGCCGGCGAGTGAGGAGATGCGCCGGGGCGCAAAACGGGTGTCCTTCTGCAATGCCGGAATCAGGCCGATGAAGGCCAGGCCCATCACGATGGTGATCACCCCGCCGAGGCGTTGGAGCAGTTCCTGGTTGATCCGCAGTGCCCCGATCACCCCGAATACCGAGGCGGTGGCCAGCACGAACACCACGGTGAAACCGGCGACGAACAGGCCGGCGGCGCCGGTGACCCGCCACCGGCCCGTGGTGTGTACCCCGGCGGTGCCTACACCGGCAGGGGTCAGGGCCGGTGCTTCGGCGCCGGAGACGCCGGCCAGATACGACAGGTAGCCGGGCACCAGGGGCACCACGCACGGAGAGGCGAACGAGATCAACCCGGCCAACAGACAGGCGCCCACCGCCAACAGCAGCGGCCCGGACGCGGCCGCGGTCTGGAAACTCGCCCCGATTCCCTGCGCGAGCACAGTCACGGTCACTGTTCGGCCGCCACGCGTTCGATGACCGGTTGCAGGTCCTCGGTCAGCAGGGCCCGCAGGAACACCGCCGCGACGCGATGCTGCCGGTCGAGGACGAGCGTGGACGGGATGACGCTGGTGGGAAAGGCGCCACCGAGGGCGGTCAAGGTCGCCATCGGCGGGTCGTAGATCGATGGGTAGGACACATTGTTGTCGATCACGAAGTCCTGGGCCTTGTCGCGCTGGGGATCGCGGACGTTGATACCGAGAAACTGCACTCCCAGATCCTGGGTGGCTGCGTAGGCGCGCTCGAGATCGTCGGCTTCGCTGCGGCACGGGGCGCACCACTGTCCCCACAGGTTGAGCACGACCACCTGGTCGGCGTAATCGGCCAGGTCGACGGTGACGCCGTCGGTCATCAGGTCCGGGCCGGAGAGCGCGCCGAGGGTGCCGCGGTCGGCCGGCGGATCGTAGAAAATGTCGGTCTGTCCACCGGGGGCGACGAAATCGAAGGTGCCACCCTGGGCGACGGCGTCGGAGCCGGTGCCGCAGCCGCTCACCCCCACCAGCACCACCACGGCCAGGACCACTCGGCCCAGCAGTCGAGACGGCCGGCCGCCTGTCGGCTTTACGCCGGTCATCGCAGCAGCCCGTTCACCGCGGCACGGACCTGGTCCGGGCCTGTGAACACCGCGGGCTCGGCGATCCGGTCCACCGAACCGTCGCGCTGCAGAAGGAAGGTCAGCGGCAACACGGGTGGGCCGGCCAGTGCCTGCTGTGCCCGGTCGTCGGTGTCGACGAACGAGGGGTAGCCGATGCGCAGGTCGGTCATCAGCGTCGCGGCGGAGCCCGCGGTGTCCTGCACGTTGATCCCGATCACCCGCACCGCGCCGGGCTCGCGGGCGTAGGCATCGAGCACGGGCATTTCTTCCCGGCACGGTCCGCACCACGAGGCCCACACGTTGAGCAGGGCCGGTTCCCCGGCCAGGGCGCCGCCGAGATCGACGGGGCGGTCCGAACCCAGGCACCGCACCGTCACCTCCGCCAGGGGACCTGCAGCCCCGATGCCCGTGCCGGTCGGGCAGGGCGGGGTCGCGCCCGGGTCGGGCAGAGCGTTGCGTGCCGGGGCGGGGCGGGCGGATACCGCGGTCGGCTGTAGCCCGGAATCGGCTGGGGTCACGGTGTCGTCCTCCCGTTGGGGCCACAGCGCCACCACGAACGCGACGATCACGAACAGACACGTGATCGACCATGCGGCTCTGGTAGACGTGTGGCCCCTCTCCGTTGTCGTCCGACCGAAATACTACGCGAGATAGTATTTCGATCGGACGACCGGTCGGGATCAGCAGCACATCATCGACGCACACATCTGGCATGCGCCGCTGAGCATCATCACGTGGCAGTCCCACAGCGCCTGCAAATTCGCAATCATTTCCTGCATGTTTCACCTCCTCCTCGATCGCGATGCGCCGCTTTCGCGCATCTACTATCTCCGTACGTAGATAGTAGATGTAGACGGGAACGCTGGTCCTGGGCTCGTCCAGCAAGGAAGCGTTCATGCCGAAAACGACCGGTTCACCTCCGCTGTGGCGCCCGTGGCGGGTTCACCACCTCGAGGCGGTGGAGGACTACCTTGCGAGCCTCTACCGTCGGAGCGGCCGCTGCGAAGAAACCTCGACCACGGCGCGGGCAGCCCGTCTGGGCTGGAGGCTGTCAGCAGTGTCAACCATGCACCGACGCCAGGGGGCCGCCGATCTGATCGTCCGCCCCACGGCGCACCGAGCGGAGTTGACCGGCCACGGCCGACAACACGCGAGAAACGTGGTGCGGCGGAACTGCCCGGTGAAGACCTTCAGGGCACCGGAGTTGTCCCTGCTGTGGATCGAACTCCCGAGAGAGGCCGACCGGCTCGAGCATGTTGTCGGCATACTGTTCGAGGTCCGACTCGTCCGGGTCCTGGGATATCCGCGGTCGAACCCGTTCGGCAGTCCCATCCCGTTCCCGACCGAAGACCGCGCCGAGTCGTGGCCCGATCTTCTGACCGCCGTCCTGCCCTGTCGACGATTCACCGTTCGGCGCATCGCCGATCACGACTCGGTGGCGCTCGGACTGCTGACCGGAGTCCACATCGGCCTGCACACCGTCCTGACCGACGTGGTGCTCGATCCGGTCACCGACCTGGTGCACTTCGACACCGCCGGCCACCGGCACATCCATCCGCTCGGTTGCGCTCAGTAGGTGCACGGTCGATCCGGGTGATCGGGAGGGTCAACGGCGGTGACCGGCCGCGGACGCATCCGGCCCGCCTTACCCTGGGAGAACGGCAGACACGAAAGCGGAGGCAACGGTGCGGGTGAAGGGGTTCGGTGAACTCGAGGCCGTGGTGATGGACCGGATCTGGGAGCGCGAGGGCACCACCACGGTCCGGCAGATCTTCGACGCTCTCGCCGCGCACCGCGACATCGCCTACACCACGGTGATGTCGACGATGGACAACCTGTACCGCAAAGGGTGGCTGGCACGGGTCCGCACCGGCAAGGCATTCACCTACTGGCCGACACTGAGCCGGGAACAACACACGGCTCGGCTGATGCGCGAGGTGTTCGACGCGGGCGGGCAGACCGATCTGGTCTTGACCCACTTCGTCGAGCAGATGAGCGCGGAGGAGTCGGCGAGCCTGCGCCAAGCACTGCGTCGACTGTCCGGCGGCGAGGACACCGCGTGATCCCCGTCCTCTGCCTGCTGCTCTACGCCGCCGCCGTCGCGGTGTTCGGTCCCGTGGTCCTGGCACGGCTGACCGCCGCCGGGATCGCCCCGCGCCTGGGCGTGGCCGCCTGGCTGAGCGCAATCACAGGTGTGTCCGTCGCCGCAACCGCTGCCGTGGCGATTGCCCTCGTCGACGTGCTCGGCAGAGGTGGTGACGCCGCTCGATGGATCGTCGACTGTGTCGGCGCGCTCTCGACAAGCGTCGGCGAGCACTCCGGCGCAGACATGCGTCTGCTGTCGGGAATCGTATTGTCCGGGGGGCGGCCGTGGGGGTCGTCGGGGCGTGGCGGATCTGCCGGGGTGTGCAGCGCCGCCGAGCCCGCACCCATGAGCACGCCCACCTGGCCCGGATGGTCGGACGTCGCATCCCCGATCTCGACGCAGTGGTGATCGACTCCGAGGAACGAGTGGCGTACTGCATAGCCGGACGCGAAAGATCGGTGGTGATCACCCGTGGCGCGTTGGCGGTGCTCGATCCCCGGCAGCTCGCCGCCGTCCTCGCGCACGAGCGAGCCCACCTCGGCCGCCGCCACTCGCTGGTGCTCGATGTCGTCCACAGTGTGGCAGCGGCACTGCCCGGGGTTTCCCTGTTCCGGGTCGGCGCCACCGAGATCGGGCGTCTGTTCGAGATGTGCGCTGACGACGTGTCGGTCCGCGGACAGGGAAGGCGGGCCCTCCTCGGCGGTTTGCTCGCCTTGGGTGGGCATCCGGCCCCGGAAGGTACCCTCGGCGGCGGCGGTGGGCTCACCGCCCGCGCCGCGCGGCTGGTCAGCCCGCCTCCGCCGCTCGTTCGTCTCGGCGTCACCGTCCTGCTCGGGGCCGTCATCGTCACTGTCCTTGCGGGGCCGTTGATGTGCACCTTGATGGATTGAGGCGTTGGGCGGCACCCGAGGTCCCGGGGGCCGGGGGCCGGCGTGGCCGAGGGCGATCCCACCAGGGCGGCGACTCTGTCATCGTCGAAACCCGATATAATCCCCTTCAATCGATTATAGGTGTGCGCCGAAGCGTTGCTGTCTTCCCGGATCGCTCGTAAGCGGACGGGTTCGGGCGCCGGGTCGAAAGGTGCTCATGAATCTGCTCGCGTCCGTCCTGCAGGCGGTCGGCCTGTTTCTCGTGACCAATATCGACGACATCATCGTGCTGTCGCTGTTCTTCGCTCGAGGAGCCGGGGTTGGGGGCACCACCACAGCGATTTTGGTGGGACAGTATCTGGGATTCGGCGCCATCCTCGCCGCCTCCGTTCTGGTCGCAGTGGGGGCGACGACCTTCTTGCCGGAGGAGGTGATCGCCTACTTCGGTCTGATCCCTCTGCTTCTGGGTGCGTACGCCGCATGGCGGGCATGGCGGGGGCGAGGGGAGGACGACGAACAGAAAACCGCCGGTAAGAAGGTCGCGGTAGGGACGGTCGCCGCGGTTACGTTCGCCAATGGAGGCGACAACATCGGGGTCTACGTCCCGGTGTTCGTCACTGTCGGAGCCCCCGCGGTGGTGGCCTACTCGATCGTCTTTTTGGCCTTGGTTGCAGTTCTGGTCATCGCGGCGCGCTACCTCGCCACCCGCAAGCCGATCGCCGAGGTTCTTGAGCGCTGGGAACACGTGCTGTTTCCGATCGTGTTGATCGGTCTCGGCGTGTTCATTCTCGCCGAGGGGGATGCATTCGGGCTGTGAGGATGCCCGCCGGTGACCCGACCTATTCATATCGTTGAGTGCCGGTTATTATCGTCATATGACGATCAATGATGTGGGTTGCCACGCCCGCGAATCCGTGGATTCGGCAGTGGCGTTGTTCCACAGCCTCTCCGACGGCACCCGCCTAGCCATCGTGCGCCGGCTCGCCGGCGGTGAAGCCCGCGTGGCGGATCTGGTGGGCGCGCTCGACTTGGCGCAGTCGACGATTTCCGCGCATGTGGCGTGCCTGCGGGACTGCGGTCTGGTGCAGGGCCGACCCGAGGGCCGGCAGGTGTTCTACTCGCTGACCCGACCGGAACTGCTCGATCTGCTCGCCGCGGCCGAAACCCTCTTGGCCGCGACGGGCAACGCCGTCGCGCTGTGCCCGAACTACAGCACCGACACCGGGGAGAAGTCGTGAGTGACGCGTGCGGTTGCGGCCACGACGAACCCCGCGTCGAGGGTGAGGAAGACCACGAGCCCGACAAGTGGTGGCAGGTCACCGAGATTCGGGCGGCCGCCGTCGCCGGGCTGCTGCTGGTTGCCGCCCTGGTCGTGGGGTGGACCGACGGCCCCCACCCGGTGAAGCTGACCCTCGAAGCCCTGGCGCTGATCGTCGCCGGCTACACCTTCGTCCCCTCCACGCTCACACGCCTGGCCCGCGGCAAGATCGGGGTCGGCACTCTGATGACGATCGCCGCCGTCGGCGCCGTGCTGCTCGGCGAGGTCGGCGAGGCCGCGATGCTCGCCTTTCTGTTCGCCATCAGCGAGGGCCTCGAAGAGTACGCGGTCCCCCGCACCCGCCGCGGCCTACGCGCCCTGCTGAATCTGGTGCCGGACACCGCCACCGTCCTGCGTGGCGGTCGTGAACAGACCGTCGCCCCCGCAGAGTTGGTGCTCGGGGAGATCATGATCGTCAAACCCGGGGAGCGGCTCGCCACCGACGGCACCATCCGCACCGGCCGCACCGCCCTGGACACCTCCGCGATCACCGGCGAATCCGTCCCGGTCGAGGCCGCACCGGGCTCCGAGGTGTTCGCCGGCTCGATCAACGGCACCGGCGTTCTCGAGGTCGAGGTCACCGCCGGTGCGCAGGACAACTCGCTGGCCAAGATCGTGCGGATCGTCGAGGCCGAGCAGTCCCGCAAGGGCGAGGCCCAGCGTCTGGCCGACAAGATCGCCAAGCCTCTGGTTCCGGGGGTGATGGTTGCCGCGGCGCTGATCGCCGCGATCGGCAGCGTGTTCGGCGATCCGCTGGTGTGGATCGAACGCGCCCTGGTGGTGCTGGTCGCCGCGTCCCCGTGTGCGCTGGCCATCGCGATCCCGGTCACGGTGGTCGCCGCGATCGGCGCCGCGTCCAAGCTCGGTGTCCTGGTCAAGGGCGGTGCCGCCCTCGAAGCGTTGGGCCGGATCCGCACCGTCGCGCTGGACAAGACCGGCACCCTGACCCGCAACCGCCCCGAGGTCATCGACGTCGCCACCACCGGCGGCGCCACCCGCGGCGACGTCCTGAACGTCGCCGCCGCCCTCGAGGCCCGCAGCGAACACCCCCTCGCCGCAGCGATCCTCGCCGCCGTCGACGACTACACCCCGGCCGAGGACGTCGATGCGGTCCCCGGGGCCGGACTGACCGGACACGTCGGCGGCATCCCCGCCCGGCTCGGCCGGCCCGGCTGGATCGATCCTGGCCCCCTGGCCGCGGATATCGAGCGGATGCAGCACGCCGGAGCCACCGCGGTGCTCATCGAATGCGACGGCGCCCTGATCGGCGCGGTCGCGGTGCGCGACGAACTGCGCCCCGAAGCCCGCGACGTCGTCGCTGAGTTGCGCCGCGACGGTTACACCGTGGCGATGCTCACCGGCGACAACGAGCGCACCGCACGAGCGTTGGCCGCCGCCGTCGGCATCGACGAGGTCCACGCCGATCTGCGTCCGGAGGACAAGGCCCGCATCATCGACACTCTCCGCGGTACGCGGCCGACGGCGATGGTCGGCGACGGCGTCAACGACGCCCCGGCCCTGGCCACCGCCGACCTCGGGATCGCGATGGGCGCGATGGGCACCGACGTCGCCATCGAAACCGCCGATGTCGCCCTGATGGGTGAGGACTTGCGGCACCTACCCCAAGCCCTGCAGCACGCCCGACGCTCCCGGACGATCATGTTGCAGAACGTCGGCCTCTCGCTCGCGATCATCACCGTCCTGATGCCCCTGGCCCTGTTCGGGATACTCGGGCTGGCCGCCGTCGTCCTGGTCCACGAGATCGCCGAGATCATTGTGATCGCCAACGGGGTGCGCGCCGGACACGCCCGGAGCCTGACCGCGACAACAGAATCGACAAAGTCATCCGTGCCGGTCGCCGGAGCTCGGTCATGACAGATAAGGACAACTCCGTGTCGTCCGTAGTGCCCGTGGGCAGGCGGCGTTGCGGCCGAGGTATTCTCGTCGTGCTGGTGGGTGCCCTGGCTGCGGTCGCGTTGGCCCTCGATCCGGTGGCGCGCGACGCGCTGTCCGGTGGGCGGGCAATCGATTTCGGGTTGTTGCAACTACGGTTGGCCTACAACACCGGGGTCGCGTTCAGTCTCGGTGACCAGCTCCCCCCTACCGTCGTTCTTGCCGTCACCGCTGCCCTCACCGTGACGATCGGCGTGTTCGCCTGGCGCACTGCACTCGACAGTCCACTGATCCAGACCATCGGCCTGGCCGCGATCGTCGCCGGCGCCACCGCCAACGTCGTCGACCGCTTCCTTGATGGCAAAGTCACCGATTATTTCCACACCGGGTGGTGGCCCACCTTCAACCTCGCCGACACCTACATCACCTGCGGTGTTGTCCTCGTCGTCGGCGCCCTGCTTCTCGCAACCTCCAACAGGGACCACATCTCATGAGTCGAATGCCCGAACAGCTGCGCACCCTCTACACCGCGGAGATGACCGCCGCTCGACATAGCAGCGACGATGTCAGGCGCTGGCGCCACCTCGAACGCGCCCACATCTTGTCCCAGCCCTACCCGTGGCCGCACACCCGCAACCACCTCGCCATGTTCACCTTGGCGCTGCGCCAGCGTGATCGCCGCGAGGCTGTGGGCCAGGTCGTGCGGATTCTGCTCGCCGCTCCCGGCTCGGCGCTGGGCCGCTACCCTCAAGGCAACACCGGGCGTACTTCGGCGGGGCTGATGACCCCGATGCAGGTCCCGGAGGATCTGGTTTCGATGCTCACTCGACCCACCTGACACCGCGCCTCTCGCTGCGATTGAGTCAGACGGAACAACAAGTCCGGTAGTGCACCGTCTTCCTCATCTACTACTTGCTGTCCGAGTTCGAAAGGGGCCAGTCAGGGGGACTACCCGCACGTTGTGCTGCGCGGACACGGATTATGTTGAGGGCCGGGCAATCATGTGGCGGCCAGAATCGCAGGACTCGACTTGCCCTCATACCGTCGAACCGAGGTGAACGAGTCCTGCGACCTGACTCTCCCTTCGCTCAGAAGGGAAGAAAACTTTCCGTCTCATTCTACAGCGCAGATCCCGAAACCGGCACGGCACTTTGTGTGCTGGACCTTTTGCGCGATGCATGAGGAACCGCTGGGCGTTGATGCTGAAATGTGCGCGGTCCAAAGATGGCCGTCGCTGCCCGCGTAGCTCGTGGACTGTCGAATCGGAGCACAACGTTGGGCTCGGTTACCGCGGTCGGCCGTACCGGGCGGCGAGACTCTCGCTCGCGGAGAGCGGCGTCTCGTCGTCGGTTCGGGTGGCCTTCACCTTGCGGCGTTCCTTCAACTCCGCCCACACGAAATCCCCCAGTCCCATTGGGGCCATGATCCCGAACGCGAGCCACTGCAGCCCGTACGACAGATACGGACCCGCATCAAGTTGGGGAAGTGGGATGACTCCGAGCCCGCCCGGCTGGTGAGCATCGAGTTGTAGGTAGACGTCTTCGAGTTCGAGACCCGTCACAGCCGCGACCTGCGGCGCGTCGATAAAATACACTTGCTGATAGCCCGCGTCAGTGAAGGGCTCCTTGCCGTCCATTGTGCCTTGGGACTTGCGGATCCGAGCATCGAGCGAGACATTTCCGCCCGGTGCGGCGGGGATTGCGGGGACCTCGCTACCGCGTACCGGACGCACATAACCTCGATTGACGAGAATCGTCCGACCATTACCCAGCGCAAACGGCGTGAGCACTTCGTACGCGGGTTGGGATTCGACGCTGCGCAACCGGACGAGCACATCAGAGTCGGGCAGATACGAGCCCTGCGCGACGACCCGCCTCCACTCGTCGTCGATCGTCGCACTGTCACCGCCGAGCAGCTCGGCGACAGGGACCGGGTCCTGCGCCATCGATGCCGAGATCCGCGCATTCCGATCCTCGGTGCTCGTGTTCTTGCTCAGCTGCCACGGGGCGAGCAGGGTGAAGCACCCATACGCGAAACCGACTACCACCACGGCCAGAATGAACCAGCTCGGACGGAGAAGAAACATCACACGGCGCACTTGTTCACGGTAGACCCCAGAGTGGACTCTTCTGCCATCGCATCCCCTCTCGACGCGCTCAACGCCCAGCTGCTGCGGCGCCTCCACCTCGACCTCACCCACCTGACCTTCGAGTCGAGGATGGGGAACAATCCGGGGCGTTTGAGGTGGAGCACCTTGCTGATCTTGGCTACCCCCACGTGCCGGGGCGCGGCCGTGCGGAAATGGTCGTAGAGGGCTTCGGCCCGGTCGTAGAGCTCGCCGCTGATGTTCGGGTCGGCCTCGACCAGTTGTGCTTCGATCGGCGCCGCCGCCCACGGGGCGTCGACGGCGGTACG
Source organism: Rhodococcus sp. p52 (assembly GCF_000763325.2). NCBI lineage: Bacteria > Bacillati > Actinomycetota > Actinomycetes > Mycobacteriales > Nocardiaceae > Rhodococcus > Rhodococcus sp. p52. The sequence goes on along the minus strand of NZ_CP016821.1, from coordinate 81,428 downwards.
GATGAACCAGTCGAGTTGGGCGTGGCTGATGCGGGAGCGCACCTTGTGGGTGCGGGCGATCTCGTCGGCGGTGATCTCCTTGAGTGCTCCGGGTCCGGGCAGGTCGTAGCGGGCCACGGTCACCGCCGGATAGCCGTGGGCCGTGGCGGTCGCGGTGTCGATGTCGATGCTGCGTCCGGCGATCACCAACACGGTGGCCCCGTCCTCGCCGCGGGTGCGGTTCATGGCTTCTGCCGCCCGGCCGGGTCCGGGTCGGTGTCGTTGATGCCTCCCAGATCGGTGTATGGAGTCGCAGCGGACGTGTCTGCGGTCGTCGCAGCGGCGATTTCCTTCGGGTCCGGCCGGCTCGAGCTGCGGATCGTGCGAGCGAGTGCCCGCAGGTCCTGGAGCGAGCGGATTCCGTCCGGGACGCTGTCGTCACCGGGTGACCGTAAGGCGTTCGAGTTCAGCGGGTTGGTGGCATGCCGCTCTTCTCCATCCTCGTCCGCGTACGGAGAACGGTCTCCGAGCATCTGGCGGCTCAATTCGCGCATCTGGCGACATTCCTCGATCTTTTCGGCGGCCTGCTGTGCTCGGATCTTTTCGGGCTTGAGGTACTCCTCGATCCGTCCGATGTCCGTGGCGAGGTGCGCCATCGCGGGGGCGATCTTCTCCAATGCCTGTGTTGAGCGTTTCTGCAGGGAGTGCAGTGAGTCCGAGTGCGTCGAGAATGTTCCCCACCTATGGACGCTCATGTCGAGCACGAACGTGTCGCTGTAGGTATCACGCTCGTTGGGGGCAGATCCGTAGGTGATGGTCACGGTGACTCGATCGGGGATCTGTTCATCGTTGCGGATGGACCGGTCGGGGTCGTCCGGGTCCTCTTTGCCGATGAAATAGATGTTGGACAGTTCGTTACCGGGCATGAAGGTGGGGATGGGGTCGGCGTAGCGCTTGAGGAGGAATGCGATGATGCTCGGCTGGCCGCTGTGGGTAGGTTGCTCAGCCAGTGGTGGGTCGAATTCGACCTTGACGTTGTACGCCACCGAGGGTCCGAAGTTGCGTACGACCAGAGACGCCGTCCGAGCAGATAGTTGAGGATCGATCACCAATTCAGCACCGACCATCGGCCGTGATCGGTCCCGACTGTCACGCTTCGTCGCCCGCAACGTGCGAACAGCCACGAAAGCTGCGGCGACCGCCGCCGCTGCGGCCACGACCGTCGCACCACCACCGACAGCCGCACCCACCGCGGACACAAGATCGGTGGTGTCGGACGCAAGGACAGTCGGCACAGTTCTTCTCCACGGGTATTCAGGCGGCAGGGTGGGCGATAATGTCCGATACATCGTCGCAGCATCGAGTTTCAATACTCGAGCGGCGAGTAGCTCCCGATTCTGGGTAGACCTGTGGACGGACTTCCGCGGGAGAAGTTCCGCTGAATCCTCTACAGGTAGCTACTGCACCGGCGACGGTTCCGGACGCAGTTCGGCCAAGGATCCCACCGCGGTGATTCCGACGGGTTCGGTGGTGGATAGCGGAATCACCGCGTACCGGTCGGCAAGCTCACCCCGGACCTTGTCGATCTGCTCGAGTTCGGCTACGGCCCGCCGGCGGAGCAGCGGTGCGGTGGGCTCCGCTGCGGCCAGGGAGTTGTTGACCACCCACGCCCACGGTGCGATACCGGCGCGTCGCAGATCGTCCTGCAGACCGGCGGCCTCGAGCACCGGGGTGGTCTCGGCGAGCGTGACCAGCACAATCTTGGTCTGTGCCGGGTCCTGCAGCCGCATCAGCGGGGTGGTGAACTGCGCACCGTCGCCCATCTGCCGGGCGATCTCGCGGTGATACGAGCCGGTCGCGTCGAGCAGCAGCAGGGTGTGGCCGGTGGGGGCGGTGTCGATGACGACGAACTTGCGGCGTGATTCGTGGATGACCTTGGAAAACGCCTGGAACACTGCGACTTCTTCGGTGCACGGGGAGAGTAGGTCTTCGGCGAGGGTGGCGCGACCGGCGTCGTCGAGTCCGGCGCCCTTGGCGGCCAGGACCCGGTTGCGGTAGGTCTCACTGGCCTCGTGCGGGTCGATGCGGGAGACCTCGAGGTGGTCGAGTTCCCCGGCGAGAGTCTCGGTCAGATGCGCGGCGGGGTCGGTGGTGGTCAGGTGCACGTCATGACCGCGCTGGACCAGAGCGACCGCGATCGCGGCGGCGACGGTGGTCTTACCGACCCCGCCCTTGCCCATACACATCACCAAACCATGCCCGTCGGCCTCGATCGCATCGATCAGATCCGCCAACGGTGCCTCGGCAATCTCGGCAATCGCGACGAGGTCGGTCTCGGCCGCGGCGGTCGGGGGTGAAGCGGCGTCGAACAGGCTGCTCACGGCATCGAGACCGACCATGTTCACCGCTTTGAGTTCGATCAAATCGGTGGGCAGGCCGGCGATCGTATCGGGCACGGTGGCCAGCGCTGCCTGTTCGCGGTGGTACACGGCAGTCGCCAGCGGATCGGTGTCGTCGACGGGGGTGGGCAGCACGCCGTTGACGACCACATGCTGTCTCGTCATGCCGATCGCGGTGAGTTCGTCGTGGGTACGGGCGATTTCGGCGAGGGCGGCGCGGTTGGCGCGGGCGACGAGCACCAGGCGGGTGCGCTCGGGATCCGACAGCGCCTCGACCGCACCGGCGTACATGGCTTTCTGCTTGTCGAGCCCGGCGAGTGGCCCGAGACAGGAGGCGTCGCCCTTACCGTTGTCGAGGAATTCGGTCCAGTTGCCGGGCAGCTGCAGCAGCCGGATGGTGTGGCCGGTGGGGGCGGTGTCGAACAGCACGTGATCGAACCCGGCGACCCGCTCGTCGGGATCGGCGAGCAGCGAGGTGAATTCGTCGAACGAGGCCACTTCGGTGGTGCACGAGCCGGACAACTGTTCGGTGATCGACGCGATCTCCGCGTCGGGCAGCAACCCGCGGACGGGGCCGACGATGCGTTCACGGTAGGCGGCGGCGGCCTGCTCGGGGTCGATCTCGAGCGCTGAGAGCCCCGGCGCCGCGGGGACCTCGGTGATGGTGTTGCCGATGCTCAGACCGAAGACCTGCCCGACGTTCGAGGTCGGGTCGGTCGAGACCAGCAGCACCCTCTTGCCGGCTCGGGCCAGGCGCAGCGCCGACGCGCACGCAATGGAGGTCTTGCCGACCCCGCCTTTGCCGGTGAAGAACACGAACCGGGGCGGGTCGGTCAAAAACGTCGGGTCGGCGGTAGCCATGGAAGCAGGTACTCCTCGTCGGACGGTATCGGCGGGCGGGTGCGGATCTGGGTGGTCAGCAGCAGGTGGACTCGTCCGGTGTGCAGCACGAGTCGTTGTCGTCGGCGAGCCCGAGCATGGTCACCCCGGACGGCGCTGCGGCGGGAACCTCGAGGTCGGCCCACGTGGCGAGCTCGGTGCGGGTCGGGTAACGCCCGGTAGCTACGGTGACGTCGTCGACGAGCACCAGCGGAAGACCGTCCGATCCGGCGAGTTCGAGGAACTTTGTGACGGTCTCGTTGTGCGCGAACGAGAGCGGGTCGTTGGCCAGATTGTGGCGGGTGATGGTGGCGCCCTGCCCGGTCAGCGCGGCCATGTCGGCGGTGAAGGTGACCAGGTTCTGGTCGAGGTCCTCGCCGCACACGCCGGTGTTGCAGCACAGGGCCGGTTCGAAGACTGCGATCGTGCTCATGGTGTTCTGCTCCTGGTTGGGGTAGGTGCTCAGCGGGTCGCGTCGAGTAGCCGGGTGGCGAGTTCGTCGACGCGGGTGGCGATGTCGCCGCGGACCAGACGCATCCGCTCGATGCCGTCGATGCCGCGATCGGACGGCTCGTCGGTGTCCCAGTTCTCCACGACTACGCCGGCGGGCGCGTCGACGTGGGCTTCGCCGCCGAGGGTGACGACGAGGTCGACCTCGGACAGCAGCTGCGGATCGATCGGCTTGGGGTACTCGCCCGCGGTGGGTGCCCCGACTTCCTCGAGAACCTGCATCGACAGGGCGTTGAGCGACGAGCCGGGCGCGGTGCCGGCCGAATGGACAACGATCCGGTCGCTTGCGGTCTTGCGCATGAGGGCGGCAGCCATCTGGGATTTGCCGCCGTTTTTCACGCACACGAACAGCACCGAGGGTGTGGGCACGAGGGGTGGTCCTTTCCGACGGACTCGGGTTGACGATTGAATTGATAGAAGTCAATATAGACGTATGTCGAATCAGATGTCGAGCGGGGCCGAACCGTGCTGCCCGCCCCTCTCACGTGAGCCCCTCACCTCCGATTGGGCCACCGACCTGGCCCGCATGTTCAAAGCCCTGGGTGATCCGGTCCGCCTGCGCATGCTCAGCATGATCGCCAGCCACCAGGGCGGCGAGAGCTGCGTGTGCGACATCAGCCCCGCCTTCGACCTGTCCCAGCCGACCATCTCGCACCACCTCAAGGTGCTGCGCGAAGCCGGACTGCTCGACTGTGAACGCCGCGGTACCTGGGTGTACTACCGGGTGATCCCCGCCGCGCTCAAGCAACTGTCCGTGGTGCTCGCCACCGAAGCCGGGGTGCTCCCCGCATCGGCCTGCACCCCGACCGTCGCGCTCGAGGAGACGCTCTCGTGACCACTACGACCGAAAACCGTTCTGTGGCAGGCAAGATGTCGACCCTCGACCGGTTCCTGGCCGTGTGGATCGGCATCGCCATGGTCGTCGGCCTGCTGCTCGGCCGGATGATCCCCGGGCTCGGCGACGCTCTGAGCGTCCTCGAGATCGACAACATCTCGCTGCCGATCGCCCTCGGTCTGCTGATCATGATGTATCCGGTGCTCGCGAAGGTCCGCTACGACCGTCTCGACACCGTCACCGGCGACCGCAAACTGCTGATCTCGTCGTTGATTCTGAACTGGGTACTCGGCCCGGCGCTGATGTTCGCCCTTGCGTGGTTGCTGCTGCCGGATCTGCCCGAGTACCGCACGGGTCTGATCATCGTCGGCCTCGCACGCTGCATTGCGATGGTCATCATCTGGAACGACCTCGCGTGCGGCGACCGCGAAGCCGCCGCGGTGCTGGTCGCGATCAACTCGGTGTTCCAGGTGATCATGTTCGCCGTCCTCGGCTGGTTCTATCTCTCGGTGCTGCCGGGATGGCTCGGACTCGAGCAGACCGCTTTCGACGTCTCCCCGTGGCAGATCGCCAAATCGGTGTTGATCTTCCTCGGCATCCCGCTCGTCGCCGGTTTCCTGACCCGGCACTTCGGTGAAAAGGCCAAGGGCCGTGACTGGTACGAAGACACATTCCTGCCGAAGATCGGACCGTGGGCGCTGTACGGGTTGCTGTTCACGATCGTGCTCCTGTTCGCGCTCCAGGGCGAGCAGATCACGTCGCAGCCGTGGGACGTCGCGCGGATCGCGTTGCCGCTGCTCGCCTATTTCGTCCTCATGTGGGGCGGTGGGTTCCTGTTCGGCGCCGCGATCGGTCTGGGTTACGAGCGCACGACCACCTTGGCGTTCACCGCTGCGGGCAACAACTTCGAACTCGCTATTGCCGTGGCGATCGGCACCTTCGGTGTCACCTCGGGTCAAGCTCTGGCCGGTGTCGTCGGTCCGCTGATCGAAGTGCCGATCCTCGTCGCCCTCATCTATGTCTCATTGGCGCTGCGCAAGCGTTTCAAGAGTTCAAATACCCCTGCTGTGCAGTAAAAGTCGATACGCCAGGAGGCGACCGATGTCTTCACACCCCGCACAACCGGAACTGCTCATGCCTCAGGCGGTGCTGCAGCGTTCCGCCGAGCACCTCGCCGACAAGTACGCCGGGGTGTTCTCCCCGCAGACCGTGGAACGGATGGTGTTCGAGTCGTACGCTGCGCTGCGCCGCACCGCCAAGATCCACACGCACCTGACCGCCCTGGCCACCCGGTTCGCCGGCGAACGCCTCACCGCGCTGGCACAAGCCGACGGTGCGATCACCAAGGACGTACCGGAGGTGCTGTTCGTGTGCGTGCGCAACAGCGGCCGCTCCCAGATGGCGGCGGCGTTGCTCGCCCACCACGGCGTCGGACGCGTGCATGTGCGCTCCGCCGGATCGGCGCCCGCATCGTCGATCCATCCCGTTGTCGTCGAGGCGATGGCCGAGATCGGGCTCGATCTCGGCGCCGAATACCCCAAACCGCTCACTGATGATGTGGTGGCGGCCGCGGACGTGGTGGTCACCATGGGCTGCGGTGACGCCTGCGCGGTGTATCCGGGCAAGCGCTACCTCGATTGGTCGCTGCTCGACCCGGAAGACGAGTCGCTCGAGGCGGTGCGCGGCATCCGCGACGACATCGATGCCCGGGTCCGTGTCCTGCTGACCGAGCTCGGCGCTGTCTCTGTCTGATCTTGTCTCTGCCTGACCTTCCTCTACGAAAGGACGTTCCACTTCATGACCACCCACTCCGCCACCGATCGCACGCCGTCGGTGCTGTTCGTGTGCGTGCACAACGCCGGCCGTTCCCAGATGGCCGCCGGGTTCCTCACCGCCCTGGCCGGGGATCGGATCGAGGTCCGCTCCGCCGGCTCCGCTCCGGCCGCGCAGGTCAACCCCGCTGCGGTCGAGGCGATGGCCGAGGTGGGGATCGATATCTCCACGCAGAATCCGAAGATCCTCACCGTCGACGCAGTGCAGGCCTCCGATGTGGTGATCACCATGGGGTGCGGCGACACCTGCCCGGCATTCCCGGGCAAGTCCTACCGGGACTGGGTGCTCGAGGACCCGGCCGGGCAAGGGGTCGAGGCGGTGCGGCCGATCCGCGACGAGATCAAGGCCCAGGTCGAGGCGCTGATCGCCGAGCTCGTTCCAAACGTCGCCCGCGCATCAGCGTCCCCGCACTGTCGATGACCTGATCATCGACAGTGCGAGCGATGCCTCACGGCAGAGATGCTGTCGGTGTGTCGGGAACCATGCGTGGCACGAGCCGGACGTAGAGGACCATGCCGACGAGCTCGACCAGGGTTTGCGTGACGACGATGACGGGGGTCAGGGCATAGCCGGCCGGTAAGGCGAGCGCGAGCGGAAGTACCACGAGCGAATTGCGGGTGGCACCACTGAAGATCAACGCACGTGAGCGGCCGACGTCGAACCGGAACACTCGTGCCGCGATGAATCCGAGTCCGGCCATGAGAATCAAGAAGGCGGCGTAGACGGGGATGACCGTGCCGACGTGGTGGAGTTCGTCGCGAATTTTCGGGATCTGACCAGCCACGACGACGAACAGGGTTCCGGCCATCAGTGGAACCATCGCCGCGGTGAACGCGGTGGTGAGCACGACACCGACACGGCGCCGTGCAGCCAGGGCCTGCGTGACCCACGCCAGGGCGAGCGGTGCGACGATCAGGATGAGAAACGCCTCGAGGAACGGTGCGACGTCGACGATATCGGTGAGCTCTGATCCCATGAACAGCCACAACAGCAGCGGCAGTGCCGCCATCTGGGCGAACATCAGCAGCGGTGAGGCGGCAAGCAGTCGCCTGCTGTCACCTCCGGCGAGACCGGAGAACACGATGACGTAGTCGATGCAGGGCGTGAGCAGGGTCAGCAGGATGCCCAGCAGCACGGCCTGCGGGAATGTCACCACCAACGTCAGGGCGGCGATGACGAGCGGGACGACGACGAAATTGAGAACCAGGGCCGCGGTGAGGAACCGGCGGTCGCGGACGGCCTCGGCCAGTGTGGTGAACGGCACCTGCAGGAAGGTGGCGTAGAGCAGTGCCCCGAGCAGCGGGTAGATGCTCGCTTCGAACACCGACGAGGAATCCGGCAGGGTCAGTCCCACGACGGCGCCGGTCACCAGGGCACCGAGGTAGACGAGGATCTGGTGGCGTTCGAGCCACTGGGTCGCGGACATGCGCTGGTAGAGGCCTTTTGAGGCGGGTCGAGCGAGGCAGCAGTGGGGACCGGCTGTGAAAGCCAGGGATGTGGGACCGGTGGTCAGCGAGCAGGTGGGGCGCTCGTGCCGTCGCCGAACAACGCGCGCACCATTTCTGCAGCCGCTGCCGGTGCCCCCACGTCGAGGATCACTTCGGTACCGCGCAGATGCAGGTCGAATTCGTAGAACGGGCAGCAGTGCTGCTCGGCGGCGGCGAGTTCGGCGAGTGCACCGACTCGGTCGATGGGCAGGCGCAGTCGCACATCCGCCGGACCGGGTTCGCGGACAACGTCGACGAGTACCTGCTGCCACCGGTGCACACGTTCCCCGTGGTCGGCGGCGTCGAGGGAGCAGGCAATCGGCGGGTCGACCGGCACGGTGATCGCCGCGCCAGGCGCAGCGAAAGGAGGGTCGACGACCTGGGTGCGGGGCTGCGGCGCAAGGAATCCGCAGCCGGCATCGCACGGCTCGGCGCGATCAGGCAGGTCGTCGAGCTGGGCAAGAGCATGCCGAAGCGTGTCGGTGAAGGCGGCGAGTTCCGCGGTCCGGGTGGCGGCCTCGTCCAGGCGAGCGGCCATCTTCGGGCGTAGCTGCGCACGGACCTCGGCGCAGGGATCGTGCTCCCACACCGCCAGTAGTTCGCGGATCTCACCCAAGGGGAGTCCCACGTGCTTGGCCGCCTGGATGAACGCAACGCGGTCGACATCCCGATCTCCGTAGACGCGATATCCACTGTCGGTGCGCCCCGCCGGGACCAGTCCTGCGGATTCGTAGAACCGCAAGGTGGTGGCCGGGACACCGGTGTGTTCGGCGAACTGGGAGATCAGCATCGTGCTCACTCCTCGACGGTAAACCTTCGAGTCGACTCGAAGGTCAAGCCCGACACCGGCTCAGCCCTGCCGACCTTCGACCCGGCGGAGCACGTCGATCAGCTCCGCGGTGCTCGGGGCGCCGCCGGGTCCGTCGGCGGTGCGGTAGACGCGGCAGGTCAACCCGACACCCTCGGTGGGACCGAACGGGTCGATCCCGTCGATGCGGATCGTCGGGGAGCCCGCGAAGGCGGCGCGCTCAGCAGCCTCCGGGGTCTCGATACGGCGCAGCCGGATCGGGGTGCCGGCGTTGCCGGTTGCGGCCAGGGCCTCGGCGAGGCGGTCGCGGGCGAGCTGCCAGTTCGGGCAGCCGTCGAAGTACAGCAGTTCGATATCCATGGCGGTCGGTCCCGTTCGTCAGTGGTTGTCAGCGGCGGGAACGGACTCGGAGCGGCGTTCGAGCAGTACCGTATCGCGCCACACCCCGGCGAGTTTGCCGATGCGTTCGCGCACACCGACGGTGCGAAACCCCGCCGAATGGTGCAGGGCGAGGCTGGGACGGTTCTCCGGGAAGATGGAGGTCTGCAGCGTCCACAGTCCGGCCTGATCGGCGGCGATGACCTGGGTACGCAGCAGCGCTTTGCCGACCCCGCGTCCGCGCATGCCGTCGCCGACGTACACCGAGTTCTCGGCCACCCCCCGGTAGCACTCGCGCCCCGACACCGGGCTCAACGCTGCCCAGCCGACCACCTGGCCCTCGATCTCGGCGACCCACCGATGCCCGGGCAGCCACTGGTCCTCGAGCACCTCGCGGGTGGGAACCTCGGTGGTGAACGTCGCAGTACCGGTGGCGATGCCCTCTCCGTAGATGCGGCGCACCGCCTCCCAATCGCGGCCGGCGAGCGGACGCACGCTCACGTCGGCCGGGACGTCCTCGGGGCAGCACGGGTGGGCGGTGAGCACCCCCATCACCGCGTCGGCGGCACTGGGCAGGTCGCTGCAGCAACTCGGGTTGACCATCACCACGGTGCTGGTGCCGTGTTTGCCGGTGGTGACGAAGCCGACGTCGGCGAGCTTGCGGACGTGATGGGAGATGGTGGGCTGGCCGACCCCGAGGATCTCGGCGAGTTCCCCGACGGTGATGCCGGCCGGGCGGGCGGCGACGTGGTGCAGCAGCCGCACCCGGGTGGGCTCGGCCAGGCAGGCGAACCACCCGGCGTAGGTGGCCGCGTCCTCGGGGCTCAGGGCGTCGATGTCCACCTCCGCGCCGGGGATGGCCGGGGTCGGCAGGCCGAGTGATGTCATACCCCCACTATATCGATCGGCATCGATGGCTGCATTCATCGATGCCCATCTATATTCTGGCGGCAGCTTAGATCGATACCCATCGATGAAAGGATCTGTTATGAGCGAGTTGCCCGTCGTCGTGGTGGGAGCCGGACCGATCGGCCTGGCCGCCGCCGCTCACCTGCGTGAAGGCGGCCTCGAGCCGCTGGTACTCGAGCGGGGTACCAGCGCCGGAGCCGCCATCACGCAGTGGCACAGCGTCCACACCTTCTCCCGCTGGGCCGAACTGATCGACCCCGCAGCCCGCGTCTCCTCGACACCACCGGCTGGAGCGCCCCCGGCGTCGACTCCTACCCCACCGGCCAGGACTGGGCCGGCCGGTACCTGACCCCGCTGGCCGACGCCCTCGGCGACGCGGTCCGGCTCGACCACCAGGTCATCGGCATCGCCCGCCGCGGCCGCGACCGGATCGTCGACGCCGGACGCGACACCGAACCGTTGTCGGTGCACGTACGCCACCGCGACGGCACCGAATCCCGCCTGCTCGCCCGCGCCGTGATCGACGCCTCGGTCACCTGGGACACCCCCAGCCCCCTCGGCGGTGAAGGACTGCCCGCCCTGGGCGAGCGCGCCGCCGCCGAGAAGATCACCTACCGCGTCCCGGACCTGGGCGAGGACGCGGTGCGCGCCCGCTACGCCGGCCGGCACACCGTCATCGCCGGTAGTGGCCACTCAACGCTCAATGCCATCGTCGCGCTGGCCGAACTCGCCCGCACCACCCCCGGCACCCGGCTGACCTGGGTGCTGCGCCGCGGCGACGTCGGGCTGCGCGCCAAGACGGCCGTCGACGCCGGACTCCTCGAGGTCGTCACCGGCTTCCGCACCGCCGCCGTCGAACCCACCACCGACGGTCAGCTCACGCTGGTCTCTGACACCGGCGCCCGCATCGACGCCGTCGGCGAGGTCATCGCCTCGACCGGGTTCCGCCCCGATCTGTCGTGGCTCTCGGAAATCCGCCTCGACCTCGACCCGGTCCTGCAGGCCCCGACCGCGCTGGCCCCGCTGATCGACCCAAACGTGCACTCCTGCGGCACCGTCTATCCGCACGGAGTCGCCGAGCTCTCCCACCCCGAACCCGGCTTCTACGTCGTCGGCATGAAGAGCTACGGCCGGGCCCCGACGTTCCTGGCGATGACCGGATACGAGCAGGTCCGCAGCATCGCCGCCGCCCTGGCCGGTGACCACGACGCCGCGGCCCGGGTCGAGCTGACCCTGCCCGACACCGGGGTGTGCGGCGGCGCCGGAGTCTTCGACGAATCGACCAATCCCTGATCCCCCGCTCCCAAGGCCATCACTCGTATCGCAGTCAGATGCGGCGCCGACGCATCGATGCCCGCCTCGTACATGTCGGTGACTGATCGAGCGCTGTGCGTGCGCCTGTAGCTTCCACCGCCGACCAGCTGTCCGAAGGAAACCTCCAAGTCCCGGTTCCCGGTTATCCGGAGATAGTGACCGAAAAGCCGGGTGAACTGATCCGGGGAAAGGCTGATCGCTATGTCGTTGTCGGCTACGTCGTGTCGTCCAGCCGTGCGAGCACCCGTGACAATTACATCGGCGCCCAGTGTGCCTGCGGCACTGGCCAACGCAGCCGCTCGATGGCGGTCGGCGATCGACAACTCATCGTGGCCAGCGGCTACCTCACCACGGTGATGGTCGAGCTGCGAGTAGACACCGAAGAAGTGTCCTGTGGCGCCCAGCACCTGGTCAACGCCAACAAACCCCTCCACCCCCACGACCGAGGAGTCACCCCTTCGGGGAGCCTCGTCCACGGTAGTGAAGTGAAAGCGGTACCACCGGTCGATGCCGAGAGCATTCATCCAATCGGATGGTGAATCGTCGTCGTTCTGAACGACAAGGCAGGACTCGATCTCGCTCCTCGTCAAGAGCGCTACCAGCGCCTCCACCGAGGATTGTTCGAGGGTGCCAGTGTCAACGAGAACTCTGATCTGACGAGTCGCCGGTTGTAGGGGATACAGCGGAACGCTCTCGCGTCCAGGAGAACTGACAGGTGGTCGAACGTAGCGGACGAAACGATGATTGGGGAGACCCCGGGGCACAATCAGCGGCACGATATTAGATTCGCATCTCCTGGCCCCGGGACCATCCAGCGACATCGCCGTCGGCGGCACATCACGTGAATAATCTGTGATCACCTGGTGTAAGTCGCTGGACCTGGCACCTGACGTAAGTGTCGATACTGATGGTGACAGTCCGGAGGCACGGGAGTGTCCGAGCGGGCGGGGATGTCGTCCCCATATCGTGCCGCCGCCGGTTGATGTCGGTGTCTGGTTCACCGGCTCCACGACCGTACCGACAAGGCGTTGCAGAAGCTCGCGGTGCCGGCCGGATGCTGCGCGAGGCAGGTGGGCAATGGGCTACGCCGCCGCAGCGTGCTGGCACGAAGTGGACGGGGAAGGGATCGGGTGCATTCGGTCGCCTCTCGGCGAAAGGCGCAACACGGCTCCAGCCGAACGGAACTCCGTGAAGGCAAAGGGTTGAGCCCGGGGGACACGGAAACGCACCCGATCCGGACAGTGCAACGCGCCCCTGCCTCCGGCTATTCCCGGCGCGAGTTGTCGTGGGCACGATAGCGTGAACTGCACCAGTGGCTCGGACCCAGGCTTTCTGATCCGCGTCGATACCGATGCGTGCAGTGCGTGCGATGCGTGCACGCATCGCGAGCCATGCATGCACCGTGGGTCGCGGACAGCGTGCGAGGTCTGGGGCTCCTCTCGAACAAGGAATGCCGGGCTTACAGCTCCAGGTCGGGGCCAGCCTGGGGACTGTGGTCGGGTGGCTCCGGCTGGGCCGGGGTCGTACTACCGCCGGGTGTACCGGGCTTCGAGCGTGGTGGGTGACCGGACACGGCGGCGCGCAGAGCCGACAGCAACGCCTCCTGTCCGCTGGGATCACGAGCGATCTGCTGCGCGGTGCCGGTGTCGCTTGGCGGTCGGGCCGTGTGGGGGTCGACCACGTAGCGGCGAATGAGACCGGACAGACGCGCCGGGGCGATAGTCAGTCCGTCGATGCGCTGGCCGCGGTCGAGCATGGCGACCAGCTCGTGCAGAGCCCGGGCTGCGTCCTTGCGGGCACCGGTACGGGCGGTGTGCAGCTTCCAAGCGGGAAACCGGTCTCGGTGTTCATGGGTGATCGACAACAGGGTGCACAGGTCGGCGACATCCTTGGCGGCGAGGCGGCTGCGCCAGGCGAGCGCCTTGAGCACCACCGCCTGCTCGACGCCGGGCACCGGCACCCCGAAACGCACGGTCTCGCCGGTCGTCAGGCGTGCCCGCACCCGCACCCGAATCGGGTCGGCGGCCAGCGCGAGGGTCAGACCGGGAATGGCGTCGAAGCCGCGCCCGGCGTACTCGACGCGTTCGATCCGGCGACCACCGGTGCCGGGAACCAGGAGATCAACCGACAGGGGAGTGCCGTCCCCGGAGGGTGCCTCGTAGTGGTTGCCGGTCACCAGCCGATAACCACGGGCAAGTAGCGCGGTGTGGAAGGTGGCGTCGGCCGCGGCGACAGGGTCCATGCCTGCATCGGCGTCGGCGGTGACCCGGGCAGCGGTGTCGGTGGGGTAGAGGCGACCGAGCAGGTGCACCATGTGCCCGCCGACGACCCGATAGTTGGCCCCGGCCGTGGCCGCGGCGAGATCGGCCAACGCCCGCAGGCCGCGGTCGGCGGCATTCGACGCGGCGAGGATCTCCACCTCGGTCGTATCAGTCACAGAGCAGCCTTCTGACGGATCGTGGCGAGCACATGATCGGCGGCTTCGGCGGCATCAGCGCCACCGGTGCGCAGCACATCGCCCGCAGTGATCAGCGGATCGGCCAACAGCACTGGCTCGCTGATCTCCGCGGTGCGCCACAGGGTCGGATCGGCGGGGACCTGCACGGCCATGGTGTGTTCGGCCTCGGTGGCGGGACTGAAGCCCGCGGCGGCGAGGTCGACGAACCGATCGGTGTAGAGCATCGCCCGGGTCGGCAGCCGCCATGGGGCGTACACATCGGCCGCGGCATCGCCGCTGACCAACACTGCCACATCCTGCCGGGCGCAGAAGTCAACAACGGCGGTGGCCTGGGCAATCACTGGATCCAGGCCGTACCAGTAGGTCACGGCGCCACCGGGACCGGGATAGCCGGCCAGATAGTCCGCGAGCAACTCCTCGGGGGATGCGGCGAACCAGCCGTGCTCGGTGCGCCGCGCCGCCTGTAGCTGTTTGAGGGCGAATGAGACTGCCTGCTGGGAGACCTCCAGTGTCTCGGCGAGCCGGTGTTGGGTTTGCGCCCTATCCGAGAGCAGCAGGACCCGGGCCAGAGCCCAGCGCACCCAGGGTTTGCGGCCCCGGGCAGCAGATGCGGCAGGGGATGTAGGGGTTGCGTTTTCGGTCACGTCGTAGCGCGCGCCGGCGAATACGAGTAGGTCTTCGTCCACGGCGATGAGATCGATTTCGCCGTTTGTCGCGAGAGTGCGCAGATGCGCCGTGGCGTGTGGGGTTACCACGAGCACGCGCCGGGCTGGGCCCGGTTCGGCGAGCAGCCGGGCGAGGACCGTGGGGGTGGGTGGCCGCCGGGATATGCGCACCCGGGTCGGCAATTCCCGGCCGTCGGGCAGAGTCAGGTCCCAGGCGTCGAGGGAACCGGAGACAAGGCGGATGCCGGCACGACGCAGCAGCGCGATCGCGCCGGAGAGAAGCTGTGATGTTTCGGCCATGCTCGTCCCCTCGACGTGTACAAGCTTAGATGAGAAATCCTACTTTATCTTGTATTAGCTGCTAGAGCGTATAAGAATGTCGAAGTTCGCCCGGTCGCTGGTCGACTGGAGGCACGAGCGGGCACCGAACGGTGGAGCGGCTCGGCGCCGGCGTGCCTAACGTGACGGTGTCCGGTTCTGGTCCACCCTTCCGTGACGATCCAGCGGCGGGGTCGGTATCACCGGTTGTCGGGGTGAGACGGTCGCCGGGTCCCGATCCAGTGAATACCGTCGGGGCCAGGCGAATACGGGTGCGGCAGGTAGCTGGGACAGAACTCGCCGGTGTGCCAGGCGCTCGCGACTGTCTCCGGATCGTCGGGTGCGAAACCTGCTCGGATTGTGGGCAGGTGTTCGCGCCAACCGACCAGGCCGGAGTCATCGCGACCCCATACCCGCACCACCAACGTCATGACCGAATCCGCCCAGCTCAGCCGTTCGATCTCGTACACCCCAGTGTCCCAGGATCGTGCCGACAGATGTCTGGTCAGCGCGGACAAAAAGCGCATATCCTAGTAGTACTTTGTTAGGTTGGGAAGGTGTGATGGCAGGTCGGGCAGGTACCGATCCAATAGGCCAGTGTGCGTTGGAGTTCGCGCACAATGCCGTAGAGGGTCAGTCCCGCCCGATCGCTTTTGGGTCGGTCAGCCGCAGGGTGGTGAGAAACAGGTGTGCGGCGGTGACGAGGATGACGTGGTGGTGCCAGCCGAGCCAGGAGCGGCCCTCGAAGTGGTCGAGTCCGAGACCGGTTTTCAGTTCCCGGTAGTCGTGTTCGATGCGCCAGCGGATCTTGGCCAGGCGCACCAACTCTGACAGCGGGGTGTCCTCGGGCAGGGTGGCCAGCCAGAAGTCGGTGGGCTGCGCCGCGCCCGCCGGCCATTCGGCGAGCAGCCACGCCTGCGGCAGGGTTCCATCCTCGTCGCGGGGAATGGTGCGGTTCGCGGGGCGGATCCGCAGCGCCACGAACCGTGAGCGCATCACCGCGGTCGGGTTGCCCGGACCGGTCTTGGTTCCGCGGCGCCAGGTGACCTCGGTCAGCGCGCCTACTCCGGCCGCCAGAACGAGATCCCTGCAGGTCACGGCCGGTGGGTAGCGTCGGGTCGGAGGCCGCCCGCGCCCGGAGTACGCGGCGGCGGCCGGGACTGCATCGGCGGGGTGCGCGAGGGTGGCGCCCTTGACCGCCACGACATAGACCAGATCGCGGTCGGTCAGGCCCTGCCGGAAGGTCGCCGAGTCGCCGTAGCCGGCGTCGGCGACGATCACCGGCGGGATCCGGCCCCACGCGATCAGCTCGTCGAGCATCTCGAGAGCCATCACCGCCTTGGTGCGATAGCGCTCCTCGGTCGGGATCGCGTTGCGTCGCCGGCGAGCGGTGATCGCCGAGGCCGTCTCCGGATCGTCGCACCGCTGATCGTCCCAGCTCTCAGGCAGATACAGCCGCCAATCCAAGGGTGCGGACGCGGTATCGGTGGCGGCGTGCACACTGACCGCGACCTGGCAGTTTCCGACCTTGCCGAGGGTGCCCGAATACTGCCGGGCCACACACGGCGAGGCGTCACCGTCCTTGGCGAATCCGGTGTCGTCGATCACCCACGCATCCGGGGAGATCAAATCACACGCTTTGCGGGACAGTGTTTTCCGGACCGGTACCGGATCCCACGGTGAGGTGGTGACGAACTGCTGCAGGCGTTGGTGATCGATCCCGAGGCGGTCGGCCATCGGCTGCATCGACTTGCGGCGCCCGTCGAGCATCAACCCTCGCGCATATACCCCGGCCGTTGCTCGCTGGTCCTTGCGTTTGAGCGAGGAGAACACCTCGCCGATGAACGCATCGAGACGTTCACCGACATCGGTCAGGGCTGCGGCATCCACCTGGTTATCGTCTCGGACATCTCGCCGAATCTCGAGGCCTCACACCAGGAAGTGGTGAACCTAACAAAGTCCTACTAGTCCGCTTGTTCGAAGTCACCGTGCCGGACGGTCGGCAGTTCCTCACCGACGTCGCTGGTGCTGTAGTACTCGTGGCGACCGTTGTTTCCGGTGCCTCGGTTCCGGTCCATGGCCGAAGTCTGCCAGGCGGAATTGCCAGGATCCCTACCCTGAGTCGCAGTGTCGCACCATCACACACAGTGGTCCAGAACCCGGTTTCCGACCCCACAGAGGATCCCCGGTAGCAACTCGCACGTGCCAGCGGGCTTGACGGCCTCTCGACGTGGCGTCCTTCGGATCGCAGGATGGCGCTGATTGGCGGGGTCACCCTTGCGCAGTTCCGCCACTGCGATAAATCATGGATAACCCCGATTATCCATCAAATGTGGAAGAGGCGAGAAGGGGCGATCGGTGGTCGCAGCACCCCGGGGGACGGGATGATCCCGCGCCACCAACATGCGCATCGTCCGCGCGATCTGCGGCGCGCAACGCGCACGCGACGACCACACGGTGCTGCCGCAACGCCGCATCGGTGAACCGTGGGTCGGTGCAGTGTGCGCGTCGCTGCGGCATGGCACCCGATGCATGAGCAGCCGGGGTAGCCGTAGCATTTGCCGAAAATCGGGCGGATATGGCGTAGTGCCCGGTCGGTGATCCGCTCGGCCTGTTGGGTCGAAACGATCGTCTGTCTCGCCACCGGCTCCTGGCGGGCGCGGCGTATCCGCCCAGCTCGCCGACGATCCGATTCGGGCCAGAACTCGTGTGGGACGTAAGGGCCCGCAACCCAAGGTTGTCAGGAAGTGCAAAGTAGCGGGATCCTGACGACAGGCTGGTGAATTCTCAGGCTCGTGGTGCAGCACTGCTGACGATGCGGTGGATGGTGGAGCGGCCGACGCTGTATTCCTCGGCCAGGTCCGCCAGGCTCGCGTCGTCGGCGGGGGCGTGGTAGCGGCGGTGGATTGTTTTCCGTGCCGTGAGAGGAAGTTTCGGCTGCTTGCCCTTGAGCCTGCCTTTCGCGCGGGCCTTGGCCATGCCCTCGCGGGTGCGTAGGTGGTTGAGGTTGGCCTCGAATTCGGCGACCATGGCCAAGGTTTGCAGGAAGAGCTTGCCGAACGGGTCGTTCCAGTCGTAGATCGAGCTCCCGAGTCCGAACAGCACCTCGCGCTCGCGCAGTTCGGTCAGGGTCTGGCCTGCTTCGGCCATGTTGCGTGCGAATCGGTCGAACTTCGGCGTGGTCAGCACTACCTGTCGCCCGTCGATGGCCGCCGCGGCGGAGGTGACGGCGGCGAGTGCGTTGTCGAGCCCGGCCCGGTTCTTGCGGGTGGTCCCGGAGAACCCTTTGTCGATGAAGATCCGCTCACGCGGCACTCCGAGCGCCAATAGCTGCTCGGTTTGGATCTCGACGTCTTGTTCGTCGGTGGAGCAGCGGCAGTATCCGACGCGGAACGGCTCACCCATGCCGAAAGTGTTCCAGATAGCGGGGGTTGACCGGCACAGTCAGCGGAACACCTCTACGGAACACCGGTGAGCTGGGTCGACGTTGGCTCTGCGTGGTGTTCCGGTGGCCGATCCGGTTACGGAACAGGGTCAGGGGGTGTTATCGGTGTGTGGGGGTGTGTTGTGGGTGAGGAAGTGGTTGACGTCGACGGTGAGGAACAGGGCGGTGGCGGTGGTGATCACGTGGGCGTGGTCGTTTTCGATGGTGGCTTGCAGGTGGAGTTTGCGGCCGTCGCGGGCGTGGATGTGGGCGCGGAGGGTGTAAGGGGTGTCGAGCAGGATCGGGGCGAGGTAGTCGATGGCAAGGTGGCGGGTGACCGCGGGTTCCCCGACGGTGTAGAGCAGGAGTCCGAACAGTTCGTCGAGGACGGTGGCGACCGCGCCGCCGTGGGCGATCGCGGGGGCGCCGACGTGGCGAGAGTCGAAGCGGTGGTGGGCGTGGACGCCGTGTGCGTCGCGGCGGGCGCGTAGCTGGTGGCCGTGGGGGTTGGCCGGTCCGCAGCCGAGGCAGTGGTCGTGGTGGGGTGGCAGGTCGGCGGAGTCGGGTGCGAGCACAGGGAAGGCGGGAATCCAGTCCGGGACCTGTCGGGGCTCGGGTGTATGGGTGCTGGGTGTGTTCTCGGTCATGGGCGCTTTCTGTGGGGTGTGTCTACCGTGCGGTGGTGAAGAGGATGTCGCAGTGGGCTTTGCGGGCGAGCTCGATCGGTGGGGTAGTCAGCAGCCGGGCCAGCAGCGGTGGCCGGTGGGGATCGGCGGTGACAATGAGGTCGGCGCCGGTGGCGGCGGCCAGGTGCAGCAGCGCGTGCGGGGCGGGTTCGGACAGGATGTGGGTTTCGATGTCGGTGGCGCCGTGGGCGAGGGCGTGCTGGTGGGCGGTCCGCAGGATGGCCTCGGTGGGAGTGGTGCCGCGTAGCTGGTAGGCGTCGGGTCCGAGCCGGTCGAGGTCCGCCCCGAGCTCACGTGCGTCGATGTGGTGGCGGGCGTAGATGATCAGGAGCCGGGCGTGGGTGGCGTGGGCGAGTTCGGCGGCGTGGTCGACCCCACGGTAGGAGCGGTCGGATCCGTCGGTGTCGACGATGATCGTGCGATAGGCCGTCATGACGGGCGTCTTTCACGAGAAGGGAGCGTGTTTTGCGGGGGAAATGGTCGAGATGTATCGGCGGCGTGGTGCGCGGCCGGGGGCCAGTACTGCCAGCACGATCGCCCCGACGGTGGTGAGGGCGGCCAGGGCGAGCGCGGCCTGGCCGCTGCCGTGCACGAACGCGGCCTTGGCGAACTCGGCCAGCGGTGCGGCCACCGGTCCGGCCTGGTCGGCGACCTGCAGCGCCGCGGCCAGGGAATCGGCGACCGGGCCGCGGGCGGGCTCGGGCAACTGGGGCAGGGCGGGCTGGATGCGGTGGGTGTAGCCGGCGGCCAGCACGCTGCCGGCCACGGCGATCCCGATCGCGGCGCCGATCTCGCGGGCGGCGTCGTTGACCGCGGCGGCGACCCCGTGTTTGGCCTCGGGGGTGTCGGCGACGATGGCATAGGTCGCCGGCGCGGTGCACAATCCCAGGCCCGCGCTCATGATCAGCAGCGGCCACAGCAGGTCGAGGTAGTGCGCGGCGAGTGTCAGCCGGCTCACCAGCACCAGCCCGGCGGCGATGGTGAGCAGGCCGGCCACGGTCATCACCCGTAACCCGACCAGGCTCGACAGCCACGGCGCGATCACCGAGATCACGACCAGCGGCACCACCATCGGCGCCAACGCCAGCGCCGAGGCCAGCGGCCCGTAACCGAAGACCAGCTGCAGGTACTGCACAAGCAGCAGGAATACCCCGAAGGTGACCAGGAACTGGATGGTCACCGACAGCGACCCGGCACCGAAACCACGGCGGGCGAACAACCGCACATCCAGCAGCGGCGCCGCCGAGCGCAGCTCGACGACCACGAAGGCCGCCGTCGCGGCCACGCCGACCCCGGCGGCGGCGGCGACGAGCGGGTCGGCCCAGCCGCGCGCGGGGAACTCGATCACGGCGAACACGATCGCCGCGACAGCGACCGCCACCGCCACCGCGCCCACCCAGTCCACCTGCGGATGCTCGCGCTGGCGGGACTCGGCGATGGTGCACGCCAACCCCGCCAGCACCGCCCCGGCCACGGTCAACCCTACGAACACCGATAGCCACGACCATCGTTCGAGCAGCACCCCGGCACCGAGAATCCCCAGTATCGCCCCGGATCCGGCGACCCCGGCCCATATCCCCACCGCCCGGCCGCGATGAGCGGGGGCGAACCCTGCAGTGAGGATCGACAGCGTCGAGGGCATCACCAGCGCGGCGCCTGCCCCGGCCAGCGCGCGCGTCGCGATCAACCAGGCCGGGTCGGACAGCAGCAGCGGCAGCGCCGAGGCGGCGGCGAACACCACCAACCCCACCACCAGCACCACGCGGCGCCCGTAACGGTCACCGACGGCGCCGGCGGGCAGCACCAGACACGCCAGCACCAGCGTGTAGCCGTCGACGATCCAGGTCAGCTGGGCTTGGGTGGCCCCGGTCGCAAGCGCGATCTGCGGCAACGCCGAATACAACGCCGCCATCGCCGCGACCACCAGCGCCACCGCCAGGCACGACACCGTCAGCATCCACCACTGGGCCCTGGTCCAGCGGGCGATCTCGACAGTGTCCGTTCCGGGTGTGGTCACCGGCACCTCCCCGACTTTGAAGACCAACGGTATCTGTACGAGACCATTCGTATCATAGTGGTTGGGGGTGGGATAGAGTTCACCCATATCAAGAGTTCAACGACACGAATTCGGAGGAAGGCGCGTCCATGACCGACCCAGGCCCGGCGGCGACCGACCCGCTCGCCGCGGACGACGAGCAGGCCGATCCGCGACTGGCGCGCTCACGCAACCGGTTGCTCGACGCGGCCACCCATCTGCTGTCCACCGGCGGTGTCGAGGCGGTCACCGTCGAGGCGGTCACCCGCGTGTCGAAGGTCGCCCGCGCCACCCTCTACCGGCACTTCGGCAGCACCACCCAGCTGCTCGCGGCGACTTTCGAACGACTACTTCCCCAGGTCGACACACCGACCGGCACCGGGCCCGTGCGTGAGCGGCTCCTGGCGCTGCTCGCCAGCCAGGCCGACCTCATCGAACAGGCTCCGGTGCAGATGACCACCCTGGCCTGGCTGGCGATGGGTTCCATCGGCGAGGACCACCCCGACCCGGCCGCGGTCACCTCGCTGCGCGCGCGCGTCATCGAGCAGTACCGCCACCCGTTCGACCAGATCCTCACCAGTCCCGAGGCCCGCGCGATGCTCGGCGAGCTCGACACCACCTTCGCCATCATCGAACTCCTCGGCCCGATCGTGTTCGCCCGTCTCACCGGATTACGCAGCATCGACCACGACGACTGCACCCGGCTCGTCGACAACTTCCTCACCGCCCACCGAACACCCACGCCAGCAGACACCGCTATCGACATCGCCACGCCGTAACCACGGGCCCCGGTTCCGCGCGGTCAGAACAAGGTGTCGCGCACCCGCAGCGGCCGGTAGCCCGTCGGGCCGAGGGCGGCGAGTTCGGCGTCGATGTCGACTTCGATCGCGCCGAAGAAGTTGATGTTGGCGCTGTGCGCCGGGCTGATGTGGGCCAGGACCTCGTCATCGATACGCTGCCCGGTCCGGCGCATCTGCTCGACAGCGAACCCGTAATACTCTGTGGTCCAGGCGATCACAGCGTTGGTCGTCAAGGTCAGGCACCAGGCCTGCTCGGTCTGGTCCTCGAGGTGGCGCGCCCGGATCATCCCCTCATGGGCATAGAGCAGGTCGCGGCGCAGCGCGTGCAGCGACTCGCCCTTGTTGAGCTGCCGCGAGATCTTGCGCCGGTAGTCCGGATCGGAGAGGTATCTCGCGGCGTAAATGGTGCGCCGCAGCGCCCCGTACTCCTTGAGCGCCGCTGCCAGGGTGTTCTGCCGCCCCGACGCCGACAGCTTGCCGACCAACAGCGACGCGGTGGCGTGCCCGAACTTCAGCGATCCGGCCAACCGCAGCAGATCGTCCCAGTGCTCGGCGATCAAACCCAGGTTGGCCTTGCGGGTCATCAGCGGGCCCGCGTGCGGGAACCGGGCCTCGGCCTCGGCGCGCGGGCCCGGCCGGTACAGGGTGATCCGCCCCAGATCCCGGATCCGTGGCGAGAGCTGCATCCCGAGCAGGTCGAACAACCCGAAGTTGACCAGGGTGACCCCGTGGGTGTCGGTGGCGTGCTCGGTGATCGGCAGATCGGTGGCGTTGCCCAGGATCTCATCGAGCACGTAGTGGGCTTCGCGTTTGGTCGCCACGATGACCTTGGTGCCGTAGGTGGCGTGGGTGTCGCTGACATGGGTGTAGGTCGACAGGCCCTCGCTGGCGAAATAGCGGCTCAACGGCCGCGCCGTGGTCGACTTACCGCGCGTCGGGAAACGCTGCCCGTCGCTCGACGACAGTGTTCCGGCGCCGAACACCGCGGTCAGCGGCAGCCGCTGGTGGTAGCCGACCAGTACCAGGTTGGCCGCGCGCAGGGTCTCCTCGCGCACATACCACTCGTCGGTCCAGGCCAGGATGTCGTAGGTGATTCCGCACGCCTCGGCCATCCGGATCAACCCCAGGTTCGTCGAGTGCGCCAGCAGTACCGCGATCAGGTTGCGTTTGAGCTCCGGCGTCCGGGTGGCCTGACCGCCGGCGTGGGTGAAGCAGTCCAGGTAGCCGGTGCGTTTGTCCAGCTCGATCAGCAGCGACACGATCGGCGCGAACGGCAGCATTTCGGTCAGCTCGGCCTTGAGCGTGATCGCCTCGGCGGGAACATCTTCCGCGCTCAGCGGCGAGATCACCAGATCCCCGCCCTCGTCCAGCCGGACCGGGCCGTCCCCGCCGGCCAGCACCTCCTCCAGCTCACCGAGAGCGTCGTGCAGTTCGGCGACCACGGTGGCCAGCGCGACGCCGGGATCGGCGGATCGCCCGACCAGGCCGCAGAACTCAACGCGTTGCGGTTCCCACTGCCCGGTGGTGAGCAGGTAGGCGGCCGGGTCGGCGTAACGGCGCGAGCCCGGCACGAACACATCCCCGCTGCGCAACCCGTCACGCAATCCGAGCAGCACACACAACTCCCAGTAGTGCCGATACGCGGTCGCGCTGCCGGATTTGCGGGCCTCGTCGAGGTAGCCGCGCCACTTCATCGGCACGAACCCGGTCGGGGCGTCATCGAAGACCTTGCGCCGCCCGGTCGCGTTCAACTCGCGCAGCATGTTCACCGCGATCAGCAACTCGGTCGCGGCGGTACCGCCGCAGAAGCGCACGGCTTCGAGCACCGCGGGGGTGAACTGACGCAGGTAGTTGTAGGAGGAATCCAACGCCGCCAGATGCCCGTGATCACGCGGCAACCTGGGCTTGGCCTGGGCGATCGCCGCGCGCAGGCGCTCCCACCCGATCTTCTCGCCGCGGATCAGCGCACCGATCTCCTCATCCGGAACGCCGGGGTCGGTAACGATTTCCAACAGATCGTCCAGCAGCGCCTGACGGTCCTCTCCAGTCTTCCCTCGTTCGGCCAGCCGCTGCTGCATCTTCCGTTCGGCAGCATCGAATTTCACCGAGATCGCCTGATCGAACAACGCCACGACCTCATCGAGGACATCGGTGCCGGACTGGGCCAGCACCGTGAGCAGGATCGGATACCGGCGTTGCGGATCCCGACGTTGCAGCGCTTGCGGACTCAGGCGCCGGCCCATCGTGGCCAAAAACCGGCGCCGCTCGGCGGGCAGCACCGACATATCCAGCCGATCAGCGCCCAACCCGCGCAGGAAACCCAGCTTGTCGACCTCGGCGCGGACCGCGGCCGCCGAGGCCTCCACCGGCCCGGTCGACAGCCACCGCAACCGCGAGATCCCCAGCGAAGCGTCGGTGACAAGCAAGCCGTCCAACTCCGCGCACCGCGCCGCAGTGAACTCGTGAGCGAGCCGGTCATAGGTTTCGGTCTGGGCCTGGTGGCGGGCGTGGGCGACCCGCTCGACCACGGTGACCGGGCCTGGCCGGATCACCTTCGCCGAGATCAGATACTCACACGCCAGCCGGAACAGCAGAGTCGGGGAATCGTGCTCCATCGCCCGCGCGAGCAGGAACTCATCGAGCTCCTTGAACTCGAGCGCACCGACCGCACGCCATCCCAGGTACCGCGCGGCCAGGCGCACATGTTCGGTGCGGGTCTTGGCTCGCCTGCCGTAGGCACCGATCACCACCGGATCCAACCGCAACTGCTCGGCGACACGAGCCACCGCCACCGGCGGAGCCGTGACCAGCCGATCCGGCACGAATCCCAGCCACGGCAGCGTACACAACGCGATCGCCAAGCCCAGCCGCTCGGCTGGGCCCCGGCCCCGGCCCGGATCCACGAACGCCAGATCCGCAGGCGTCAGCGTGAAGTACCGGAACAGCTCCTCGCGGCTGATCTCCGGGAATCCCCGCAGTCGTTCCAACTCCTCGTCCGCGAACATCCGCGTCGCCACGACCCCAGCCTCCACCAGCACCGACCAACATCATCATCGGCAGTCAAGCACCAACCAGTCGACAGCGCATGCCGAACTCGAAACCCCGTGCCCACCAGTCGGCTACGCCAAATCCGCCCGATTTCCGGCGGATGCTACGGCTACCCCCAGCCGAACGCGCGTCGAGCGGATCGGCGGCTCGATCCGGCACGGGCGCCGGCAGGCCGGTCGCAGTCCGGAGGTGGGCCGGACTCGAGCCAGAGGCCGAGTGACAGGTGGGGCCCATCGCATCGATTCGGGCGAACCAGGGATCTCCGAACGCCTCGGACGCCCTGCCGCACCTGTCCGGAGGAGGTCCGGTTCCACTCTAGTTAACATAACTTAGGTTATCGGCAATCCTGCGACCTGCGCCTTTGCCGTCTATCTTGAGATTTGCGCGACTCTCGCTGCTTCGGCACCTCTCGCAGGCTTGTAGTGAGGTCGCTTGGGATCGTTCTACAAACAGGCTGCCGTGCGGAGGGTATAGACAGTAATCCTCGATGTGCAATCTGGTATCAATGACGCACTGTCGTAGCATCACTCGACGGTTTCCCGTCGCTTCGGCGTCCGATGGCAAGATCACTGCCCGCGCACGCTTAGCTCGTGCACCTAACTCTCTACTTCGTAGGTAGCAGAAAATTTCTGCAAGTCCGGCGTGTCTAGAGTGAAAGAACAAGACGAACTGTCATGATCGTCGGCATGTCCGATTGTGTCCGTCGCCGCAGAGTGGGCCGTCCCGCGCTGCCGTATACGCCTGTGCAGATGAACCTTCGTGTGCACCCAAGCGTGCGTCGGTTCCTTCATACCGAAGCGGAACGGCGTGGGCTCAACGCCAACACGCTGCTTATGGAGATCGTTGCGGACGCTATGGGGACGACAGTCGCCGACCTGACCGCCGCAGGGCTGCAGGAAGAGGAGGACACCCAGATCCAACGAAGCGCCTGACCGCGTAGAGCAGGCCTATACAAAAACGAAACCCCCGGCGTGCCGGCCAGGGGCTTCGAAATAAGTCACGTAGAGGAGAAGCGCCAACTTCTTGTTCCTCTACCTCCCCGAAGGGACACTCTTGCCTGAGTGGTCTCAGGGTATCGCACACCCTGAAGAAGGTTCAATCAAATCACCGCGTGTCGCCAGCGATTTAAGTACGGCCACTAAATGCTGCGGTTCGAACACGTCACAGATAAGTGACCCGCGTCTCATAGAGCGCTTGTTTGAGGTGTGTACTCGTAAATGGTCACCGCGACCCCGAGTACGTCTCGACGTGCAGCAAACGCATGACTACCTGGCCACATCAGCGATGCCTGCGACTGCACCGGCCGTGCCGTGGGCTATTCACCTCACTGATACACAGCGACGATTCCGGCTACTCGCGTTCGACTTCGATAGCAGTCGGCACGGTACTGAGACTGCCGTCAGTGATGCAGATCGCCTGTGCAATGTGCTTGATGACCTGGGAGTCGCATATCTGCGTACAGTCTCCGGTCCGACGAAGGGCCAGCACATATGGGTCCGGCTCACCGAACCGGGCACTTCTGCGGACAGTGTGCGCCGCTTAGCGCACGTACTACGCCAACACTACCCAAGTCTCGATCTGTCCCCGCTCACCAACTCCGCCACTGGCGCGGTGCGACCTCCTGGCGCTCCCCATCGTCACGGTGGCTGGTCCCTCCCCCATCTTCGTGGGCAAGCACTGATCGACACGTTGGTGCGCATGGATGCAGGTACTTCGCCCGAGGTGGTGCAATGGCTTCTCGCCCAGCATCCTCACACCGAATCTCATTTGCGAGACCCCCGTCTTCAGAGGGTCCGCATCGTCAAGGACCAGGCCGGACCGCATCTCGATCGCCCGCGCCGACCACTTACCGCCCGAACTCGCGCGCTTCTATCTACGACTCCCCCGCTAGGCACCGACAGATCGGCCCTCGCACACAGCATCCTGCTCGGGATGGCGAAAGCTGGTCGTACCCTGGCAGATGTCGAAGCAGTTGTCGGTTCAGCCCCGGGTCTTGTCCGCCTACGCGAAGACCGTGACCGGGGCCGAGATGAGACGGTTCGCCAGTGGCGGCGTGCCCTCGATACCGCCGCTCGGTTTACTCCGCCCAGTGTCACCGAACGCGAAGTTATCGATGACGAGCTCGACCAAATCGAAGCCGCTATTACAACAGACCCGACTCGTTGGGCACGCGCCGGCGGAGCGAGCGACGAACGAATCCTGCATGCCCTGGTCGTCCTGGCACGTACGGCCCGCACACGGACGCTGGACATAGATGTACGCCGATTGGCCGAAGCAGCCGCCGTTGATGCTTCCACGGTGTCTCGACGCCTGCGAGTGCTTGCACAGGAAGGCTGGATTTCTCGAGTTCGAGCAGGAGCAGGGACTCGAGCCTCCACCTGGGAGTTGAACATTCGGTGTTCTACTGCAACACAAGGGGAACCCGCCCCCCGCTCTGGTTCAGGGCTATCCCTAGAACTGTTGGACCACCACACTCACGATGTCTGGTCGAACGGAGCAGGGCTCGGTGGTGTGGGTGCCCGTGTTCACTGGGCAGTTCTCAAGTTCGGAGAAACCTCAACTTCCGCTTCCTTCGGAAATGACATAATTTCCTGGGTTACATCCTTTACTGGCTACACCCGAAGCACCGTGTCCCGGATCGTAGGAAAACTCTATGAGAAGGGGCTGCTTCCGAAGTTGTCGACTTCAAGAAATTCGCAACAGATGGACCGAGTGGCTGCCTCGCTCGGAGTTAGAGGCGTGGCAGCACAGAGAGCTCATCGGCACCTTGTCGACCGTGAACTGCATCGGTGGTGGCTCGAAGAAATTGAGTGGAGAAGCCGCCGCGGTAAGAAGCACGGCGTCCCTAGGACTCCCCCATCGAATCTGGCCCTCCCCATGGACGCAAGCGCTCGGATGCGATACGGACGATTTCCTGCCAGGGCCAATGGCCGTGCGGACTACCGGTCGGCGCGCCTGATCGTCACAGAAGCGCTTGCTGCGACGTCGTCCAACAGAAAGGCCGCATAAGTCTTGGAGAGGCCGAGCTTTCCCCTGGCAACGGATTCACCTATTACTATTGTAATATCTCCGGCAGTCCTGCGGATGAAGGGGGCGCTACGCCCAGAGTCGGGGGCAGTCGAGGAGGTCGCGTGACGGGGGAAGACGCCCAGCAGGGGGCATTCGGTTCCGAGGATCAGGGAGGACAGGGCGGTGGCGCAGAGCGAGGAATTCACGACACAGGTCGAGGGGATCGACCTGACGATCGCGGCCGAGACCAGGCGGATTCTGGTCGAGTGGCTGGGCGTCGATCCGGCGACCGAGCAGGAACGGATCGATCGGCAGGCCCTGCGCCTGCAGCAGCTGACCGAGGACGCGGCCGAACAGTTCGAGCAGGCGAACCCGCCGGCGCCGGACGCGACGTACCAGGACGCGGTCCGCGCGAAGGAAACGGCGTGGCGGGCAGCACGGGAGATGGTGCTCGAGAACGAACTGTATCCGCAGGTGACCCCCGAGATCCGACAGGACTGGGAGCAGTTCGAGCAGTGGGCCGAGCAGGAAGCCGAGAAGGACTGGGAAGCGGCTCGGGTAGCGCAGGACCCCGACCGGTGGCGGACGCAGAACGTCAGGCCGAACCCGACCGCGGTGCGGGTGGTCGAGCGAGTGTGGCTGGACAAGCCGGCATGGTTCCGGGCGTTGGCGCAGGCCCTGATCGCACAGCGGATCGAGGACAACCAGCCGGTGCCGGCGACCTCCCGCGACCGGCTGACCGAGGAGCTGACGGAGTTGATCGAGGACGAGATGCGGCGCAACCCGCCGGAGGACCCGGATCTGCCGTTCTGATCCAGGCGCAGTGGGCGCAAGTCCGCAGCGAATTCGTAGACCTGGAGCTGCTGGGACGCAAGCTCGCCAAGAGGCTGGGCGCAGCGAACACAGCTTTGGAGACTGCGCAGGAACGCGGTTTCGACCGTGGCATCGAGGTCAACGGTCAGCGCGTCACCACGCTGACCGAACGGCTCGACCGTCTGCGGGGACGCTGGCGTGAGCTGCGGGCGCAGGAAAACCAGCTGCGCACCGAGCTGCACACCTGGGGCATCGACCCGGAGGCCGTCCCCAAGCAGACGGTGCGCGAGGTCGCCGCCGCACAACCGGCCTGGCGGGAGCATCCCGCAACCGAGCGGCAACTGCGCACCATCGAGCGCCTGGCCGCGGAGGCGAACGTGCCGTTCGTCCTCGACGACGACATCACCAAAGGCCAAGCCCACGATCTGATCACGGCGATGCTCGCCGGCAACCTGCCCAACGCCCAGTTCACCGACCGTCCCGCCGGGCCGATGTTCATCCCGGCCGCGACACCGGCCGAGCCGGCCACACCCCCTGCCCCAGCCGCTGCCGAGACATCCCAGGACGAAGAACCGCAGGTCGAGCAGCCGCGGCCGCGGCCGCGGATCGACCCCCTGGCCGACGTCGAGCGCCGGGTGCTCGAACGCCTCGCCGAACCGGACACCGACGCCGACACTGCCGCCAACCCGCAGGTCAACACCGCAGCGCAGTTCCTGTCGTGGGCCGACGGGCATTTCACGGTCAAAGCCCAGGTCGCCCTCGCGGATCTGATGGCCGATCGCGACTCGCTCACCGACGAGCAGTTCCTGGTGTGCCGAGTGATGCTGTCCGACCCGAAACGCTGGGGCGAGCTCGGGCACCGCGCTGCCGAGGCGTACTGGCAGGCCCGCACCGGCGAGCCGACACAGCATCCGGTCACCACCGAGGTCGCCGACGCGATCGTCGAGGCCCGCGCCGACGTCGAGCGTCCGTTCACCGAGGACTTCCTCGACACCACCCAGGCTGTACTCGACACCCAGGAGCCGGCCGAACCGGCCACCGCCGAGCAGCGCGGCGAGCACGTCGCCGCAGTGCAGGACGGGATCGACCAGGCCGCCACGGTCGAGGTCGATCAGTGGTGGGCACGAGGCCGCGCCGCCTATGACCCGGCCGATCCGTTGACGCTGCCGCAGCCGGACACCGATCCGCAGGTCGCCGCCGCGATCGGCAAGGTGCGCAGCCGCACGGGCCGCGATGAGATCCGCAGCCAGTGGTTCGCCGGTGTCGAGCAGGCACGTCGCGAGGCCACCGCTGGCGAACGGCAGGCTCTGATCGCCGAGGTCGCCGTCGATCCGCGGCTGATCGCTCAGGTCGAAGGCCGGCGCCCGGACTACTTGCCGGCCGTGACCCGTTCCGAGGTCAAGAGCCTGATCGCCGAGGCCGCCCGCAAGGCGCCCCCGCTGCGCCAGGCCGCAGCGAAGGTACTGCTCGAGCACCGGTTGCCGGACGAGCTGTATGAGCGGGCGTATGCCGAATGGGAGCGTGTGCACGGTCCCGAGCTGACCTGGGATCAGGGCACCGCCGCGCAGTGGACGGCGTGGATGACCATGCACGCCCGACGGGATCCGCTGCTCGGATCGTGGGTCGGGCTGCCGATGTACTCGCGCACCCCGATCATCGAGATCGGTATCGAGACCGCCTTCGAGGTCATGGCCGAAGAGCGCCCCGATCTGATCGCCGCCACCGCGGACATTCCCACCGAGCGTCTGGCGGCGGAGATGCGCGGGAACATCATCCCGAACCTGCCCGCACCCGACCCCTCGGAGCTATCCGCACAGTTCCAGGACGGGGCCGCGTACTGCGCCCTGACGTTGAAGGACCGCCCGAACAGCAAGGTCACCTACTTCCCCATCCGGGGCTGGGACTACACCCTCGGCGGCGATAGCTCCGTGACCTGCGGACGCAACGCCCGGGCGGCGATCGGTGCGCTGCTCGAGGCCCGCAACATCGCGCTCCCGGAGTGGATCGAACGGGCCTACCGGCCCTACGCCCAGGCCCGCGCCACCGTGCTGACCAGGGCGATCGCCTACGCCCGCAACAACGAGTTCTACCACGCTGCCGCCAGCGCGGACCTGCTGTGGCGCTACAGCCAATCCGGTTCCGCGGTTGCCGACCACGCACTGATCAAGGATGTGCGGCGCGGCATCATCGACCAGCTGCGCAGCGACTTTCCGGCCGAGACCGCCCTGCTCGATCGCTACGGCATCGACCTGGCCTGGACCCTCCAACACGATGTGGACCCGACGGTTCTACGCGAGATCCGCACCTCCGGGGACGACCTCTACAGCCCCACCCCGACCGATCTGACCTTCGCCGGGGCCGGAGATGTAGTCCTCGGAGACCCGGACGGCCAGCACATCACCCTCCGCTTCTCGTGGGCGCACAACAGCACCGAACGCATCACCTACGTCGATGATCAGCCCCGACCCGAGCTGACCCTGCGTGATGCGATCGCCGAGGCCCGCGCCATGCTCGCCACCGAACACGCCAGTGGCCAGCTCGACGCCGACACCGCGACAGCGGCCCAGACCCAGGCCGACACCGCCGCCGAGGCCGAACCACAGGTCAGTGAGGAGGCCGAACCACCGTCCCCCCGAGCCGTAGCGCCTGCGATCGACGACGCAGGCGCGGTGATCTTCGAAGAGGTCGACCCGGCTCCCAGTGAGCCGTCGGCCCCGACCGGCACCGCCCCCGCCACCGAAACGCCCGCGACCTCGTGGGTGTTCACCGACCGCCTCATGACTGGCCATATCGGGCCGACCACCGCCCCGGACCCCGAGCCGGAGCCTGCCACGACCATCGACGTGACCCCGGCACCGGACCCGGAGGCGACCATCGAGCCGGAGGCTACCGCCCCGACTGGGGATACCGAGGATCTGGTTGTCCCCGAGACCGCGTATGGCGAGCCGCTGTCGAGTCCCCTGTGGCGGGACAAACGCCAGCTGGTGCGGGTCCGCAAGGAATCCGGCGCACACATCTGGGTCTCCCGCGCCGCCGCCGCCCGCTACGCCGCCGCAGCCGGCATCGCACCGCCGCCCGCCGCTGACCAGTCACAACGCGAAAGCGCCGCTGCGGCCGCGGCCATCACTCCCGAGATCGACCCCAAGGCCACGGCCGAGACGGTGCCGCCCGAGACCGGTGCAGCGTCGACACGCACTGACACCGAAGCCGAGGCCGATCAGGGCGCAGCGGTCCCCGAGCACGCCGATGCTGCGGTGGCCCGTCCTGCTGCCCCGGCCGTGGCGGTGCAGGACTTCGCCCTCGGTACCGAGGTGCTCGTCCCGTCCGGGGCGAAGGCACGGGCACGGGCGAACATCGCCGCTCTGCGTCTGGTGCGCCGTCTCGACCAGCAGCAGCGACCGGCCACCGCCGATGAGCAGGCGGTGCTGGCGCAGTGGTCCGGCTGGGGAGCGATCCCGGAAGTCTTCGACAACCGGGCGAGGATCCTCGCGCAGTGGGGCGACGAGCACGCCGAGCTGCTGGACCTGCTTGGGGACAAGGGCTTCGCCCAGGCCCGTCAGACCACCCTGAACGCGCACTACACCGACCCTGCGGTGGTGGCGGAACTGTGGCGGGCGGTGGCGCGGGCGGGGTTGCCCGACGGCGCTGTGGTGCTCGAGCCGGGCTGCGGGGCCGGCCACTTCGTCGGCACCGCACCGGAGTCGGTGCGCATGGTCGGCGTCGAGATCGAGCCGATCAGCGCGAAGATCGCGCACTACCTGTATCCCTCGCAGCAGATCCGCAACCACGGCTTCGAGCGCAACTTCGCCCCGAGAACACCTTCACCGGGGCGATCGGCAACGTACCGTTCGGCAGGTTCGCGCCCGTCGACCCGATCCACAACGCAGACGGTCTGTCCATCCACAACCACTTCATCGCCAAATCGCTGGCGTTGACCGCTCCCGGTGGCTACGTCGCGGTGGTCACCTCGATGTTCACCTCCGATGCCCGCCGCGCCGAAGAACGCGCCGCGATCGTCGCCAAGGGGGATCTAATCGGGGCGGTGCGCCTGCCCACCGGGGCATTCGACCGGCAGGCCGGCACCGACGTGGTCACCGACGTGCTGGTATTCCGCCGCCGCGACGACGGCGCCACCCCCACCGAGGACACCCTCGAATGGGCACAGCCCGCCGTCCAGGTCGAACCGATCGACGCCAAGACCGGCGAAGCCGCCCACACCTGGATCAACCCATACTTCAAGAAGTACCCGCAGCGGGTGCTGGGCACCCTGACGGTCGGGGGCGGCATGTACGCCGGATCGTCGCTGCGCGTTGCCCCCACCACCACAAAGCCGCTGGCGACGCAGCTGCGCGAGCAGCTCGACCCGATCATCGACCAGGCCCTCGGTCGCGGACTCGGATTCACCGCCCCGGCCCCCGATCCGGCGCAGGTCGAAGCGTTCACCACGCCGGGGCTGCGCACCGGAGCCGACCTCGATTCCAACGAGGTGCTGCCCGGTGCGATGCGCTTCAACGAAGCCGAGGACCGCTTCGAGCAGTTCACCCTCGGTCGCGGCTGGGCCGAGGTCGGCTGCCGCGGCAAGGACCTGGCCGAGCAGTGGAAGGTCATCACCGGTCTCGGTGAGACGGTGATGGAGCTGGCCGAGGCCAGCCGCTCGCGCACCGCCACCGTCGCCGACCGCGACGTCATCCGCGCCCGCCTGGGTGGGCTCTACGACCGCTACGTGGGCACGTGGGGGCCGCTGAACCGCTTCAAGCTCACCGAACCGACCCCGCTGTCGGACGACAAGATCGCCGCCCGCCTCGACAAGGCGATCGCCGAGTGGCGGATCAAGGCCGGTCGCGAGGAGGCCCTCGCCGACGGGCTGGATCCGAAGGAGGCCGGCCCCTACACCGGGTCGATCCCCGACGAGGTGTACGAGGAGCTGTACGAGCAGGCATCGGCGCAGCCGCAACCGCGCCGCTATTCCGCGCATCTGCAAGGCGCGATCGCCCGGGATCCACGCCTGGGCATGGTGCTGGCCATCGAGAACTTCCAGTCGACGTTCGACGGCAGCGACGCGGTGGCGACCAAGACGGCGATCTTCACCGAGGACACCACCCCGTTCAAGGACAAGGCCGCCAGCGCCACCGACGTCGACGAAGCGCTGGCGATCAGCTTCGACGAGCTCGGACACATCTCGCCGCAGCGAGTCGCCGAGCTGCTGACGATGTCCGTCGAGGACGCGCTCGAGCAGGCTCAGGGGAAGATCTATCCGTCCCTGCACGACGCCGACCGGTGGGAATTGGCCACCGTTGCCCTGTCCGGGCAGGTGCGCGCCAAGCTGGCGCGGGCGACGATCACAGCCGGCGACGATCCTCGCTACGCGCCGCTGGTGGAGGCACTGGCAGAGGTGGTGCCGCCGGATGTGGATCCCGCCGAGATCGGGGTGCGCATCGGCGCGACCTGGGTGCCGATCGAGGACTATCGCGCGTTCCTGGTCGAGGAGTTCGGGCTGCGCCCGGACCGGCTGACCGTCGAACACGATCAGGTCAGCGGAAACTGGCAGATCACCACCGATCAGAAAAGCCGCCACGAATGGTCCGGGGGCTACCCGGACAAGTACGGCAGTGCCCGGCTGCCGGGCGTGAAGATGGTCGAGCTGCTCGCCAACAACAAGCCCATCCAGGTCAACAAGACCGGCGACGAGCTCGAACGCTCCCCGAAGCCGCGGTTCAACGTCAAGCTCACCGAACAGGCCCAAGCCTCGGCCGCAGCCCTGCAGGAACGGTTCGAACAATGGCTGTGGGAGGACGGCGACCGCTATGTGCGCCTGGCCCGCATCTTCAACGAGCGCTACAACTCCTACGTCAAGCCGGTCCACGACGCGACCGGCAAGGCGTTTCCCGGCCTGAACCCGAAGTACACGCCGTACGACTACCAGGCCGCTGCGGTGACACGGTTCCTGCACGACGAGACGATCCTGCTCGATCACGTGGTCGGGGCCGGCAAGACCTTGACGATCACCGCCTCGTGCATGGAAGCCAAACGACTCGGACAGATCCGCCAGCCGTGGATCGTGGTGCCCAATCACCTGCTCGGGCAGTGGGCGGTCGAGGCCCGCGACGCCTATCCGAACGCGAACATCCTCGTCGCCGCCGACCTGGACGGGCGCGATGACCGGCAACGCTTCGTCGGGCAGAGCGCTGTCGGGGACTGGGACCTGGTGATCGTGCCGCAGTCGGTGTTCAGTCGCATCGCCATGCGCCGCGAAGCGCAGATCGAGTACCTCGAAGGCGAACTCGGTGAGCTACGCGAGGCCCTCGACGCCGCCAACAGCCAAGGCGCGGAGTTCACGGTCAAGCAGATCGAGCAGGCGATCAAATCCACCGAAGCCAGGGTCGAGAAGATCATCGCGGCCAAGGCCACCGACGAAGGCTTGACCTTCGAACAGTCGGGGTGTGACTTTTTGTTCATCGACGAGGCGCACGACTACAAGAACCTCACCCGCCCGTCCAACAGCGCCGATCTGGCGGTCACCAACGGCTCCCAGCGGGCCACCGACCTGGAGATGAAGGCCAAGTACCTGCGGGACAAGGCCCGCGCCCGCAATGCCGAGCAGGGGATGGCGCACGCGCCGGCCAAGGCGATCGCCTTCGCCACCGGCACCCCGATCAGCAATTCGCTGTCGGAAATCTGGGTGATGACCAAATACCTGCGCCCGGACCTGCTGCACAATGCCGGCCTGGGACGGATCGACAACTGGGCAGGCACCTTCGCCAAGCCGGTGTCGGTGCCGGAGATGAACACCACCGCCACCCGCATCCAGATGAAAACCCGCATGGCCGAATACGCCAACGTCCCGCAGCTGGTGGCGATGCTCGACCAGTTCCGGGACGTGGTGACCTCCGACCGCATCCCGGTGCGCCTGCCCGTCCTCGACGGCGGAGCCCCGAAGATCGTGGAGTTCGACATGGGACAGGACGCCATCGACGCGATGGCCGACCTCGATGTGCGCATGTCCCAGATCCAGGGCGATCGGATGGACCTGGACAACAGCCTCAAGATCGCCACCGACGGGCGGAATCTGACGATGTATCCGTCACTGGCGAACCTGGGCGCACCGGACCCGCAGCACAGCCGGGTCGAGCACGCCGCCGACCTGATCTGGCAGGTCCACCGCGACCACGCCGACCTGCACATCCCGGCCGACAAGTACGGCCCCGAGATGACCGGGGTGTTCCAGCTGGTGTTCTGCGACCGCGGCACCCCCAAAGCCGGAGCCGGCCCCAAGGCCCGCAATCTCTACACCGAACTACGCGACGCCCTCGTGGCCCGAGGGATGAAACCCGAACAAGTCGCCTTCATGCACGACTACGACAACCCCAGGGCCAAGGCCCGCCTGGTGCAAGCCTGCGCCGACGGGCGGATCCGGGTGCTGCTGACCTCCACCAAGAAGGGTGGCACCGGCCTGAACGTCCAACGGGCACTCAAGCAGATGATCAACCTCGACCCGGCGTGGACGGCCGCGGACATGGAACAACGTCTCGGCCGCATCATCCGTCAGGGCAACGTCCACGAGACCGTCAGCGTGGTCAACATGGTCGCCCGCCGCTCCTACGACGCGATGATGTACCAGTACGTGGCCCGCAAATCGAACTTCGTGGCGATGATCCGCAAGGCCGATGTGCCGCCCACGATGGAGGATCTCGGCGGAGATCTGACCGTCTCGTGGGCGCAGAGCAAGGCCGCGGCCACGGGTGATCCGGTGTTCGTCGAGCAGGTCGAAGCCGACCAGAAGGTCGCCGAACTTCAAGCCCGTCGCGATGCGGTGCTCAATGCCAACGCTGCCCGCAATGCTGCGATCCGGGCACTGAGCCGGTCGATCACCGCCGACGAGAAGCGGCTGCCCGAGGTCCGGGAGGTCGCCGGCAAGCTCGCCGCCTGGAGCGGCATCGACGACCGTGCCCAGAAAAAGTGGGCGTTCCCCGACGCCACGATCCCTGACTCGCAGACCGCGGAGCTGGCCGATGCCCTGCGAGGGTCGTTGATCCGGCTCAAAGACGAGGTGACCCGCAGCAGCGACGAGCAGGTCTTCGGTGTCATCGGCGGGGGGCCACTGAGCCTGGGCTACAGCCAGACCCTCGGCCAGTTCTACGTCACCGTCGGTGAAGAAACCGCCTGGTACGAGCGGGATCGGTTCTTCAACGTCCTCGAACGCTCCACCGGAGCGCAGGGAATGCTGTCCACCATCCGCAAGATCGCCGACCGCGCCGACCGGCACATCACCACCATCGAATCGCGGATCGAACACAACCGTCGCCGACTCGCCGAGGCCGAGGCCGAACCGGAACTCGACTTCACCGACACGGCCGAACTCGAGGCCGCGAAGCTGCGGGCCGAGGAACTGCGGCTCGAAGTCAACGCCCGCGAGAACTC
Organism: Rhodococcus sp. p52; assembly: GCF_000763325.2. NCBI lineage: Bacteria > Bacillati > Actinomycetota > Actinomycetes > Mycobacteriales > Nocardiaceae > Rhodococcus > Rhodococcus sp. p52. The sequence continues at coordinate 44,423 of NZ_CP016821.1, read as the reverse complement.
TCCCGAGGCGTTGCGCCGAGTCCGCGAAGACCAGCAGCGACGGGCTGCGGACGGGCAGTACCCGCAGTGGACTCTGGATCTGAACCCGACCGATGCGTGGGCCGAACACCGGAACATGAGCAAGGCCGAGCTCATCGCCTCGGTGCCCGAGCGCATGGCCGCAGCCCGGCAAGCCTGGCGGGGCGGCGCCGCGATGCGCGAGGCGAACCGCAAGGCCGATCCGTGGGTGGCCCTCGACGACACCGAAGCGATCTGGGAGTACGGCTTCGACTCGGGCAGCGGTAGGCCCGGGGCACGAGTGTCCTGGGACGATCGGCAATGGCACCTGCAAGCCTGGGACGGCAACGGCAGTGTCGACCGGGAGGCCGTGAACACCCGCGGCGAAGCCTTCAGCATCGCTACCCGAGCGGTCGAGAAGTTCGCCGCCGAGCAGAACATCGGCCGTGACGCGATCCACCAGGCCAGTATTGAACGCCGCGAACGTCTCACCACCACGCCGGAAACCACAACGCTTGCCGAAACGGCAACCGGAGTTGACGACAAGATAGCCGTGGGTGTCGAAGCGGACACCGATGCTGTCGTCGAGCCGACCGAGGCGGTGACCGGCCCGGACGAGGCGGTGACGCTTGCCGAGGACACCTTCGTGCTCGACGAGATGCTCGAGAAGGGACTGCGGGCAGCCGCCGGCGACCGGCGCCCGCTCCGTCCGATCGATCCTCGCCGCACCGGGCCGGACCAGCCGCGGTACACCGACCCGCTACCGCAGTACGAAGCCGGATACGACGGCGGATACGACGACGGCCGCGCCGTCTGACCACGCCTTTAGCCTCGACACGACCGGTGGGGCAGGACCGATCGACAGTTCTGCCCCCCACCACCACCCGACCAGAGGGGAACTCGTGACACCACGCAAGACCGAAGCAGAAGCCCGCGCCGCCCTCGCCGCGATGGAACCGATCATGGCGATCGAGGGCCGACAGATGAGCGAGGACGACAAGGAAATACTGGTCGAGCTGCTCCGGGGCACCAAGACGCTCAAGGACGTGGAGAACATGCTGCTCCGCGAAGCCGGCTACGAGACCGACTGATATGGGTCCGCGCTACTCCCGCGAATGGTTGGACTACTTCATCCCCGAGACGATCGACTGGAGTCCCGGCCAGGTGCCCGACACCAGCCGGGCGGTGATGAAAAACCTGCTCGGCCCACGGTCGACCTACCCCCACGGAGTCCCCGACTCCGAGACTCTCCGCCGCTACGAAGGCTTCGCGTCCTACACACGGATGCAACAGCTGGCCGACACTCCGATCCCCGGCCGCTACGACCTGGACCACTTCCAGCGCATCCACCACCACCTGTTCCAAGACGTCTACCCCTGGGCCGGGCAACTGCGCACCGCCCCGCAGGACTGGCCGATGGTCAAGTGGGGGCCGGACGTCGCCGCCATCCGCAACGGGCAAAACCACGTCACCGAAATACCGCACAAGTATTTCAAGGCCCGCGAAGTCCCCCAAGCCGCTACAGTCGTTCTCGACCGCATCGCCGCCAAAGACAATCTGCGCGGACTCGCCCGCAACGACTTCATCGGCGAACTGGCCACAGTGTGGCTGCGGATAAATTTCGTCCACCCCTTTCGTGAGGGCAACACCCGCGCCCAATTCTCCTTTTTCCGGCAACTGTCCGCCGAAGCCGGCTACCGGCTCGACACCGATCGCTTCCACGCCGTCAGCAAGACCGAACTGAAACAAAACCCCCTGGTCGGGGACCTGCGTGAGCAGTTCGTCTGGGGACGCTTCGAATACATGCAGACCGGCGACACCCGCCTGATGCGCGACGTGCTCGACCAGGCGATCACCGACGCGGCCGATCCTGATCCTGCCGGCCCGATCATCGACCACGGCGTCGATCTGCGCGCCATCACCGCCGCCATGTCCGCGCACCCACGCTCTGTCCACGACTTCACCGCCAACACCTCCGCACCGGACCCCGTGACTCCACCCGTGGACCCACCCCGCAGCCGACCCACCCTCGACCTCGACTGCTAGACCGATACGCAGTTGGCGGTTGGCGGTGCCGCAGCATCGCCACCGACGCTCGCACCTACGCCGTGGCGCATCTACCCGCCGCGCCCGCCGGTCAGGGCCCTGCAGAGGAAAGTGGACCGTCCCTGACCAACGTGCATCACCGAGCACCACCCGAAAGTGTTGCAGCGAGCAACAACAGGGTGAAACTGCTGCATACACGCACTATCATGAGAACGATCCGTACAGAGGCACAGATGATTCGAGCCGAGGAGGTGGACAGGTGAGCGTGGTCACGCCGAAGACCGTGCGTCAGCAGCTCGTGCAGTCCGCCGTGCTCGACAAGATCATCACCACCGGTCTGTCGGTCGACACCGAACCGGTGCGCCGCAGCCTGCAAACGATTCGCCGTCAGGTGAACCGGAGCCCACTGATGGAGCGCTACCTGGACCGATGGGACATGATCGTCCGCACCAACGACATCGATGACATCCGCCGGATCGTCGAGACGGACGACGACACCAGCCGGGAAATGCGCAACCTGTCCCCCCTGTCGGTTCTGCTCAGCGATGACGAACGTCGCCGCGTCCTCACCGAATTCAGCACCAGACTCAAAGCTACTGCGCAGCGGTGAACCGGGACGAACTCGGACGGGCGATCAAGGCCGCGTGCGCCAACCTCGACGAACCTCGCGTGATCGTGCTCGGTTCCCAATCGATCCTCGGCAGCTTCGACACCACCGCTCTGCCTCCGGCCGCCTTCCTCTCGCGAGAAGTCGACATCCTGCCCCTGAGTGGGATCACCGATCCACCTGCCGTCGAAGACAAGCTGCTGCTCCTCGATGCCCGACTCGGCGAGGGCTCCCCTTTCCACATGTCCTTCGGCTTCTACGTCGAAGGCATCCACAAAGACGTCGTGGTCCTGCCCCGACACTGGGAACACCGCCTCGTCCACTTCATCGTCGACGACGACACCTCCACCCTCTACGGCCGAACCGGATTGTGCCTGGACCCAGTGGATCTGTGCGTGTCGAAAACGATCGCCGGACGCGAGAAAGACTACGAATTCGTCGCCGCCCTGGTCGCAGAACAACTCGTGCGAGCCGCCGACATCCGCGCCCGCATCGACAGCGGAATCGAGTGGCCACCGACCTACACCGAGAACAAGGACCTCTCCCTCGACCGAGCGCGGAACTGGCTGAGCAGTCTTGCCGACCCCACCGCGACCCAGGGCGAGGAAAATCCTGCCTCCGATCTCCCGGCGTCGGTGGCCGCCGACATCGCCGCCGCTCTCCTCGGCCATCCCCGCTCGGTCGAGCAGATGCTCAACAGCAAGAACCGAGGTGAGAACCCCTCGACGTCCGCTGCTCCCCCTGACACCGGACCGACCCGAGAAACCGGACCCGACCTCTCTCGGTGAGTGCTGCGCGCACTCGACGACAAGCCTCGAAACGGCTTTCCTCTCGTCGAGCACGCCGAGCACCAAAGAGAGCTCCGTACCGGCAATGACAGGCGAGGTCGACCTCTACTCCCCCGCGTCAGGGCCACCTTCGGTGTCCACCGAATCGAGCTCCGCTGCGCTGCGCCCGGGACAAGAACTCATGGTGTGCCCTTCTGGCCATCCGATTGTGACCGGCGGTCCGCTCCGCGCAACCCCTGGGCGCTCCGCGGCCTGACGGCCCGAAAACTTCCTCCCCCGCTGCGCTCCCCCGGAACTTTTCGTCCCAGGGATTGCACTCCCGCGGCCCTGATGCCGGTCGTCATCTCCCTGCCAGAAGGGCACAAGAACAGCCGGCCCCGGCCGGTGGTTCTTACTTCGAGCGCAGGGAGCGCACCCATGACGTCGCAGAAACCGAGCATCTTTCCGAGCCTGACCACCCGCAGCACCATCATGATCGCCGGAGAACACCAGCAGGTCCGCGTGGACGTGACCAGCGCGCTGACCGCCAGCGCCGCAGTGTTCGTCACCTTCGGAGCCGTGCGCATGGTCTTCACCGACCCGGCCGTGGCCCGCGTGCTGATCACTGTGCTGCGCCGTCCGCAGAGCGGGGGCTACTTGATGGCACTGCCCGAGCACTTCATGCTCAGCCCCGACCGGTTCGCCTCCGACGAGCACCTGGTCACGGTGAACTGGTCGCAGGTTCCCCAGACCAGCGTCGTGCCCGGCGGTGCGTTCTCCCCCGAGCGTCGACGCCACGTGCACTGGGTCGATGTGGAAGCCGGACCCCTGACCTTCCGCTTCTTCGACAAGGCTGGACACAAGGCTTTCGTGGCGGAACTGGCCCGCACCGTCCAAGTCGCCCGATCCGTGCTGCTCCCCGCCGACGAGAAAGCCCTCGCGCTGCACGGACACAACTGAGTAGTTATCCACAGGTGGCCCGGGTCTCCACAGAACCGGGCCACCTTCCCGTCTGCGCTCCGGTCCGCTCGCCGGAACCGGACACACTGACCTCCAGCACAGCACTGACCTTCCACCTTCCAGCCAGGAGAGACCACGACATGCACACCTGGACCGTCACCTGCGATCCGCACCTCGACCACACCGTCGCCACCACCGGCACTGCTGCCACCGAGGTCGACGCCGTTATCGCCGGTGCCACAGCACTGCGCCGACTCATCCGCGCCACCGACAACTACGACCCCGCTCCCTTCCTGAACCTGCTGATCGACGCCCGCCCCCGCATCGGCATCACCATCCCCGCTGAGCACATCGCCGGCGCCCTCGACCGCATCGACGAGTACGAATACACCGCCACCCTCGCCGCCGCAGTCGACGACAGCATCCTCAGCCGCCTCGACACCGAGACCAGAGAAGACACCCATCTCGGCGAGTGACGACACGTGCCCCGGCTACGACACCGGTCCAGAGCTCGACCGACAGATGAAATACCGCATAGAACGGAATGCAAGATTATCCAGAATCACTAGGTCGAATGGCGGCCCACCTGTGTTGCCATCACCGCAGCCGCACTCGTGCTGGTCGCGGTGGCTGCTGCGGCGTGCCAGTCAGCCCGCACAGCACCGCCGCACGGACGCAAAACACTCCGTGAGCAGCAAGTCCCGACGGCGACCGTGCCCTGTCGCGTTCGTCGCCCCCTTCGGCGACGACGCTGTGAGACCAGTCGTACCGAACTGTCATGATCGGCGGCGCTCACCACCACACCATCTACGACGAAGGAGACGAGAGTCTGTGACGAAGATCGACGGCATGTACAGCGGGGCGGATGTGGACGACGAAACCCCTCCCCGGCCCGCGCACTGACGCGGATGCCACGCCGACGTCGGCCGCACCCGCCCACGCCCTGCCGCCCACCGTGACTCGTCGCACCTTCACCCGTGCCGAAAAGGTCATCGACGCCGCCACCACCGCGCACAAGCGCCTGCGCGGTGTCTATCCCGGCGCTCACGGCTCGCTCAACTCCTTCATCGAGGCAGCCATCGTCGACCACACCCACCGACTCGAGCACACCTACAACGACGGTCAGCCCTTCCCCGACGTCGAGAAGGTCCGGCGCCGCAAGAAGCGCACCGTCGGGCAGTGACGGCACCGACCGCCACGAACCAGCACGAACCGAGCACGACCGGATGATGTCCGCGAAGGGAATGCCATGCCCGACAAGCAAAGCCGCACTCAGGCTCTCTGCGAAATCTTCGCCTCACATGGCGAAGAAGCTATCAAGAACCACATCGCCCAGAACATCCGCGCTGCCAATGCAATGGCAGGAAAGTTCGACATCGAAGATCCCCGCACGATCATCGACAGGCTCGAGGCCGGTGAAACGCCCGACGATCTGATCAATGAGCTGCTCCCGCCCAGCGGGGACGCGGAGTAACCCCGCAGCGATCAGCGTCGTCGACCTTCCAGGGTGGACAGCAGAACGAACTTCGTGCCCATCAGATCGAACGCCGCTCGCTGTCCCCGGCGACGAGAAGCTCCCGCTCACGGCCGTGCAGCGCCGCAATCGCGGTCTCGAGCTCATCGTCGGTCATGGCATCGGCGGCATTCCCGACAGCTCGCGTCCTGCCCTCCACGCGCCCGAGAGTAGCCACTGTGTCGTCCGCTGCACGCGCAGCCCAGCAGTAGAAAGGCGATGGTCCCCGGCGGGGGCGCCGGGGACCATCCTTCGACCCGTCAGGGAATCACTCACCTGTCGAGGAACTCGGGTGATTGCAGCGGCCACCGTAGCGAAAGCACGGATCGGCACCAAACAGGTGAAGCGAGAGCGACCGGCAGGGAAGGAACTCTCGAAGTCAGTCCTCGACAGGGGCACGAGATCGGTGATGCGCGCCGGCCACGGATACGTAAGGGGCTGTCGGCGTTGACCTCGATCATCGCCATGCCGCCGTCCTCATCGACGTCTTTGACGGTGAACACGAACGTGGCCGTGGGCGCTGACCTTCACCTGGTCGCCGGGGCTTCATGGTGGTGCTTTCTCCGATCGACACGACAGAACGGGACGTGTTGTTTCCCAGTTCACACCATAATTTCAGCGACGCTAATTTTCTGGATCCTCGCGGGTCGCCCCGTCTGCGCTCCGGCAGGCTCACTCGCCTCCCGAGTCGGGCCTTGGCTGCTCCTGTGTCAGTCTCGGTGGCCATTGCACCCCGCAAAACGGCGGCCCCGTATGGGGCAGAATGAGAATCTCCGCATCGCAGACGACTGGCGGTAGGTGCGGTGTCCGGTGGCCCCGGAGGGGCGGTGGCCCCGGAGGGGCGCAGGGCCGTTGTGCAGGTGCACGGTGTCCAGCCCACGACCACCCGGTGCGGTCCCAGCCGGTGCCCGTTCGGGCAGAACTTCGGCGGGCGCTCGTAGGACACCACACCACAGATTTTCGCACACGTGTTCCCCTGAGCTGGTGCTCGAGTGTCCATGATGAAGTCGACGTAGTTGTCTTCGACCGAGCTACGGTGTCCCCATAGGGCCGCTGTCGCCTGCACCCGAGGTATCGGTGCGGGGCGGGAATTCGTGTAGGTAGAACGTCGCTCCTTCTTCGATCTCGCCCGCGTTGAAGGAAGACGACTCGAAGGTTGCGGCATAGGGTGCCGAGCTGCTCACGGTGACCGTGTAGCTGCGTTGATTGGCAGGAACCGCCTCGAAGTGCGCCACATAGGTACACACTCCCGTGCCGTCGGCATTGCGTTCGACGGTATCGATTTCCAGCACGGAACGTGCCGAGGCTGCCGCGCTTTCGCCGTGCAGGTACACGATGTCGTTCGGTGCGATCGGGATCGTGGTGATGATGCACTGTCCGGTCTGTGGATCGGCTTGCTCCGCGTTCCCGACGACAGTGACCGTAGCGGGGAAGGTCTCCGGTTCCTCGGTATTGGATACACATCCGCTCAGGAACAGTGCTCCAATCGACAGTGACGCTGCAGCCAGTCCACTTGTTCGCCCCATGAGGTCACCGTAGGGCGTCCGGAAGACAGCCGGGGACCGTGTTGGTCACTATTGGGCATTATCGCGCTGGAGAACTACGCCGTCGGCCCTCGCTCGTACACGGACAGCTCCGCAGCGAACGGATCAACCGCCGAAGACGCCGTCCGCGAAGCAAACCAGCAGTTCAGAGAACCGAAAGTCAGACTGAACCCTAGGGAACGCATGTTCGATTACGCGCGTTAGAGTGAGACTTGGCAGGTCGATGGAGGGACGCGCACAGCGGACTTCGGGAAGCATCGGCCTGCCGCATCGTTTCCGCAGGAACCGGGCGTCGAGAGCCGGAAGAACCTCCGATGCCGGGCACCCTCGCACCGGCCTGCACACCGCGCCTCGCCGGCGGTCACTGCCGTCCACGACGCGGGGGAAGTGGGGGTCCGCCGGCACTGTCCTGCCCCTCGAGCGACCGGGGATCGACCAAGCTGTCACCGCGTCCTCGCAACGATGACGTCGCCGGTGGCCACCGCCGCCCCCCGGGTCCATGGCGGGGAGCGGCCGACGAGGTGCTCGGAGGCCGCAGACGCCCCCTCGGGAGGTACGCCATCGCGCCTCGCAGCGATCGGCATGGCATCGATCCCTACCATTCGTTACGTACGTATCACGATACGTACGTAACGAATGCTGTTACGATGCTGGACACGGAACGTCATCGGGTCGGGAGGGCGAGGTCATGGCCGAGGAAGCCAGAGGGGGACGGCGCCGCGAATACGCCACCGACGCCGACCGGGTACGGGCCTGGCGACAGCGCCAGAAAGACAAGGCCCGTGCCCAGCAACAACAGGACGCACTGCCGACCGATCCGGTCGAGGCGATCGACACCCTCGCCGAGGCGGTACCACTGCTGCGCCGCGAAGCACAGGCGATGCTCGAGACGCTGACGACGATTGCGTCGTCGATCACCACCGCGACCGATCTGCTCGCCGATCCGGCGGCGATCGATGCACAGCTGCGGCGCGTGCAGACCGAGGCCGACAAGGTCCGGGCCGACGCCGCAGCCGAGATTGCGGCACTGCGGGACGAACTCGACACCGCGCGCACCGAACGCGCCGACGCCGACGCGGCGGCCACGGCCGCCGACGTCGAGGCCACCGAGGCCCTCGCCCAGCTCACCGCAGCCCGGGCCGACCACGCCGCAGCCCACGACCGCTGGCAGCAGCAGCTCGATCAGGCCGCCGCGACCCACCGCGAGCAGATCGCCGGCCTCGAGCACCGGATCGAGCTGCTCACCGGGCAGCTCGACGAGCACCGCGAGCGGCTGACCCGAGCGATCGCCGACAAAGACGCCGCGGCGGCCACCGCAGCCGAACACACCCGGCGCCTCGACGCCGAACTCACCGCCGCCCGCACCGCGGCGGCCGCCGAACGTGACCGCGCCGAAACCGCCCGCGCCGACGCCGCCGCCGCCCACGCGCAAGCCGAAGCCGCCCGCGAACGCGTTGCCGAACTGCGCGCCGAACTCCAGGACCTGCGCACGCCCCCGCCCGGCCCGTGAACCCCCCAGCCGGCTCCCTGTGCTGCTGGCTGCGAGAGCTGTGGACCTCGAGGTCCGAAGGGGTCGACCTGGCATACTTCGATGCGGCCACCCCCGCCGTACCCCTTGCGGCGGGGATGGGTTCTGCGGTCGGGCACTCACTCATCGCCGACCAGGGCGGCGACGTCGTCGACGGCCTCGGTGTCGTCTGCCCACCTGAGCCCGGGGCCCTGCGTGATCGCCTCCGTCCAAAGTCGATGCGTATCGAGTCGTCAAGCGGGCGTGCATGATGAGAGGCCACCGACACGCACCGAGGGGAACGATGTTCACCGCACTACGCGGCCGATTCCGCACACGATCGACCACAGCCGACGCGCCGACCCCCGCATCGCACCGGAGCGGCACACCCGCGCAGGCGAAGGCCGACGCGGCAGCGCACACCCACGCCCAAGCTCGGATCGAGACATTGGACAGGTACCTCGGCTCGCTCACCGAACCCGACCGCGCCGAGTACATCGCCGCAGCGCAAGACCTCAAAGATGCGATGAACGAGACCGGCACCCAGGATTTCCGCGACTGCTCCCGAGGTGGACGGCCACCCGCCGGCGGCAGCGTCCCGGACGGAATCCGATCGCTGCAGCAGCTGCGGGCACTCGCTCGCACCATCCGCACCTCGAGCCGGCCTGACCCAACGCAAATCCCCGCTGCGACGACCACAGGCACGTCCGCTGCGCATCCACACACCGATCCGGGAAGCGGCGACGACACCGACCCGGGCGCGGCCGGGCAGCAGAAGCCATGAACCGCACCGGCAGTGATGCCGGAGCCACTGTGTTGGTGATCGCCGGCCGCAGCATCGACATCGACACCGCGGTCGCCACAGCCCACGCCTATCCCACGGTGACCGTGGCCCGCTACGACCTGCCCGGACCCGGACTCGCCGCGGTGATCACCGCCGACGAGATCGCCCGCACACACAAGGTGCGCTCCCGCATCAGCCACGCCCAACGAGACTGGTTCATCCGCAGCGCCGTCGACGCCCCGTGGGCGGCGGTGCCGATCGAGGCACAGCTGGTCGACGCCGACCCGAACGTCAGCGGCGGACTCTACGACCGGACCGAAGCTCTCTACGAGCATTTCCGTGCCGCTGCGCCCCGGCACGTGGGGGTAGCCAAGCTCAGCAAGGTGCTCCATCTCAAACGCCCCGGGTTGTTCCCCATTCTCGACTCGAAGGTCATGGCGTTCTACCGGCATCATGCGCGTGCCGTCGCTGCTCGATACCCCCACCGTGGCAGGCGAGCGATGTTCTGGGCGGCCATCCGCGACGACGTGTGCACCAACCTCGACAGCGGTGCCCTCCCGCTGTTCCGCTGCCGCCTGGCACAGTCCGAGACCGAGCATGTCCGCCGGATCGCGACCCTGACAGACGTGCGTCTGCTCGACCTGCTGACCTGGGCTGTCGCCTGAAACCCAATATCGGCATCATCCGTGACATGGAACGCGGTGGGACGTCCCAGCTCACTCGGACACGCCCGAGCTTTCGGGGCTGTTATGGCCGGTATCGGCTCTTACCTCATCCTTTTCGTCACCATCGGTGCAGGTCATCTCTATGGGCGAGTGGTCAGCACCAGCGCTGAGTAGTGCGTCTCAACACTGCGGTAATCACGGTGGCGATGTGCCTGTCGTTGGGGTGACATCGCACCATGAGTATTTGGTACTGGCCTCTCTTGTCAACGGCATTCGAAGACTAGTCTTCACCCGCCGCCGATATCTCTGTCCTCCCAGCGCTCAGGCATCATGCTTTGGTGCTCGAAGACGACATACTCGCCTGCCAACTGGATATTGATTTCAAAGACTGGGCAACGGAGCTTACGCCAGCACAACGCCATGCACTAAGGCGGTGGCAGGGAGTGGATCGACTCTACGAGCGGATTCAGCGAATCCTGCGCGACGAGGCCGGTGACGAGGAGGACGACAATCTCACTGACACGTTAGAAACGATCGTGGAAGCAATACAGGCCGGATCTCTTGCCCGCGACGTGGTGACGTGGCGAGGCGTGCGAAGCACCATAAGGTCTTTTGGACGGCCGAACAGCAACCTTGCTGGGTTGGTAGACGAAGATCTTGTTCAGGATGGATTGCTTGCACTATCAACGTCGAAGGCGCTTGCTCTTAAGGAGTTCACTCAACCCCCGCTTGGCGGCGGACCGGCGTTGCTGCGCGTCGCTGTACCGGCTAAGACTCCGGCAGCCTGGCTACCGCTCGGTGGCGATCCTAAGTTGCAGTATCAACGTGAACTGTTGCTCGGCCCTGGTCACACGCTCCATGTCGGCAAGATCTCTTACCTCACAGTTGACGATGTCAGCTACCCTGAAGGAACACTGCCGGTGTTGGACGTGGAGGTGCTCTGATGTCGTACGGCAATCGTCTATGGGACGACAAGGGCTTCCGTTCGGCCAGTTCACCGCGGCCACAGCCCCAGGTAGCTAGCCAGCTAATCAATAGGCTAGGTCTAAGTCGATGCTCTAGGGCAGAGCAGGAACGGGCGATCGAGGGTTGGCTCGAAGCCAACCACCCAAGTCCAAGGTTGAAGAAGTCTCTCATTCGCGCGGGCTACGGAGCTTTGCTGCACCAGGCCGTGTAAATCTTCTGGTGTCGACGACTCTGAAGGATGCCTAAATTTTCAGTTCGCTGGCACCTTTGTGAACGACCGCTGTGGAACATGATGCAGCGATCAGCCGAGGCCGCAAGATCAACGTCAACCGCCAGACCTCTCCCTAAATATTGAGAGAAAATCATCCTATGCCGTGCCACTAAGATGAATAAGGCGAGTGAGTCGGGGCTACCCCCACTCTTCGTGGCCGAGAGGCGCTTCATTAAGCCGATCGCGACGTTGTCGCCAGTCTGGTAGGTGCAGGTCCATCAACCTGGTGAAGCATTCGTCGTGGTGGCGTTCGAAGTAGTGCATCATCTCGTGCACGATGATGTATTCCAGGCAGTCGGGGTGCTTCTTGGCGAGTTCGATGTTGAACCACAGGTGCCGGGTTTCGCGGTTGCACGAGCCCCATTTGGTCTTCATCCGGCGAATCGTCCACTGCGGCACACTCACCCCGAGCTCACGCTCCCACTTGGAGATCAGGTCGGGGATCACCTGGCGTAGCTGTTCGCGGTACCAGTGGTCCAGATACTCGCGGCGCTTGTCGGCCGAGGTGCCGGGGGGTGTGTAGAGCAGCAGGCGGGCGCCGTCGATCTCGACGTGCGCTCGTCCGGGGCGTTCGAGGACGGTGAGGCGGCGCCGTATCCCCCAGATGTAGTGGGATTCGCCGGTGACCATCTCGCGTTCGGATTGCCGCTGCGCGGAGCGGAGTTTGTCGCGTTGGTGTTTGATCCACGCCAGGCGTTGGATCACCGCCAGGCGCACCTGGTCGTCGTCGAGCCTCATGGGGGCGGCGACCCGCACCCGGCCCAACGGTGGGTAGACGCCGATGTGGAGGTGTTTGATGTCCTTGTAGATCACGTCGATGTCGATGCCGCGCACGCTCAGGTAGGCGTTAGTGGTACTCATCGCGGGCCTTGATCAGGTCGAACAGCTCGTCCATCCTGTCGAAGTCTGGGGGCAGAACCTTATGAAGGGCGCGTTTGACGACTTTTTCTTTCATGGGGTGGCCGACCCAGTCGTGGGGTTTGCTGGTCAGGATCGCGGTGTCGATCTGGATCGGTGTGGCCGGATCGTCGAATCCGAAGTCGATCAGGGCGCGGCGGGCGCCGTTGTCGGCCCACTCGGGGGAGGTGGTGCCGGAGTCCTGGGTGCCGATCTTTTTCGCGGTGTCGATCAGCTGGGTCAGGTACTGCTGGTAGTCGAGGGCTTGGCGGCGGCGTTCGTCGAGGATCGCGTCGAGCAGGGTGCTCATGGAGTCGTAGTACTTCGGATTCAAGGCGTGTTCGTCGACGATCACCTGCCGGATGTTGTTGACGATCGTCTCCGCCACCGCCTCGGGGTTCTTCTTGATCCCCGGTGGGAGGGTGTCGATGGCCCCGGCGCCGTGCTGGACGATCAGCTCGATCAGCCCGGTGTCGGCGAAGTTCGCCACGATCTGGGAGGCATCGGCTTGGATGTAGGTGTCGAGCAGGTACCGCATCCCGGCCTCGTACTGTTTGAAGTCGATGTTCTCGCCGGCGCCGAGTTTCACCTCGGCTCGCACATCGACGTAGTGGGCGACCTCTTGGCGGATCGTGTCGGCTTCGGCCGGGGGGTAGCCGGCGTCGGTCATCTCGTTGGCGAGGTTGCCGTACGCCCGCACCGCGGCGGCGATCGACTTGTACAGCTCGACGCGTTTGGGTTCATTCGCCTTGAGCTGCTCACTGGTTCCGGGTTCGAGCGCACAGAAGTACTGCTGGTACTGGAGTGTGCCCTTGGGTGGAGCGACGGGTTCGACAAGTGCCCGAACTCGCTCGAGCGCGTCGTCCAGCTTCTCGCGGGCTTTGTCGATGCGGTCCGACAGCAGCCCGTCGATGTCTTGTTTCTCGTAGCCGTCCAGGGCGCCGGAGGTGTAGTCGGTGATGGCCGATTCGAGGGAGTTGAACAGGTCCTGGTAGTCGACGATGTAGCCGTAGTCCTTGTCGTCCCCGTCGAGCCGGTTGACGCGGCAGATCGCCTGGAACAGACCGTGATCGCGCATCTTCTTGTCGATGTACAGATATGTCGCCGACGGGGCATCGAAACCGGTCAAGAGCTTGTCGACGACGATCAGCAGCCGCATCTGCCCGGGATTTTCGCGGAACTGGCGCTTGACGGCCTGCTCGAAAGCCTCGACCTTGGCCGGGGTGGTCACCGTGTCGACGGGTTCGCCGAAGAAGTCGGCGAGCATCCGGCAGTAGGTGTCGTACTGGAAGCGTTTTTCGGTATCCCCTACCCCGGCGTCTTCCTTCGCCACATCGCTCGCGTTGGGGGTGTAGCTGGTGACGATGGCACACTTGCCCTTGAAGCCTGCAGCGACGAACATGTCGTAGAACTTGCAGGCCTGATAGATGCTCGAGCCCACCAGCATGGCGTTGCCGCGACCGTCCATCAGGCGGGGTTTGGTTTCCATGTCGAGCAGGATGTCGGAGACGATCTTCTCGGCCCTCGACTTGCTCGTGAGGACCTTCTGCATGGTGCCCCACCGTTTCTTCAGCTCCGCCTTCGACAGGTCGGTCATGCCCTTGGTTTTCGCGTCGAACCACGCATCGACCTGGGCCGCAGCGGTGAGCTGTTGGTCGATGTGGCGGGGCTCGTATCGCAGATCGAGCACCACGCCGTCGGTGACGGCCTCGTCGAACTTGTAGGTGTGGATGAACGTACCGAACGTTTCGATGCTGGTGGCCTTGTCCGCCTTGAGCAGCGGGGTGCCGGTGAACCCGATGAACATCGCACCCGGCAACAGCTGTTTCATCGCCTCGTGCATCGCCCCCGATTGGGTGCGGTGTGCCTCGTCGACGAACACGAAGATGTTGCCCTTGGCCTTAAAGTCTTTCGGGACGGTGGCGCGCAGTTCCTGGATGAACTTCGCCGTGGCCTCCTCGTCCGCGCCTTTGCCGGTGTCGGTGCCGCGGAACTTGTGGATCAGCGAACAGATCAGCCAGTGCTCGCTGGTATTGAGGGTGCCGATCAGATCCGCGCCGCTGGTGGTGCGATAGACGTGCTCGTTGACGCCCTGGAAGACTCGTTCGATCTGTTCGTCGAGTTCGGTGCGGTCGGTGATCAGCAGCACCCGCGGATCCAGCTGGTTCTCCCGGATCCACTTCGCCAGCCACACCATCGTCAAGGACTTGCCCGAGCCCTGGGTGTGCCAGATGATGCCGCCCTCACGCTGGGCGATCCGTGCCTGGGCGGCCTTGACCCCGAAGTACTGGTTGTGTCGGGGTGCCTTCTTCACCCCGATGTCGAAGACGATGAAGTCGTGGATCAGCTCGAGCAGTCGCTCTCTGCGGCACAGCTGCACCAGCCCGCGGTCAAGGGGATTGGGGATTTCGGAGGGTTCTTTCCACTCCAGCCAGTATTTTTCCGGGGTGTCGAGCACCCCGTAGCGCAGGCCTTCGACGTCGTTGCCGGCGAACACGAACTGCAGGGTGGAGAAGAACGAGCCGATGAACTCCGGGCGCTGATTGCCGATGCTTTGCCGGATTCCCTCCGACACCGCCACCTTCGAGCGTTTGAGTTCCAGGGTGGCCAGGGCCAGCCCGTTGACGTACAGCACGAGGTCGGGGCGCTTGGTGTGCTGCCCAGCGACGGTGACTTCCTCGGCGATCGCGAAATGGTTCGCGTGCGGGTTCTTCCAGTCGATCAGCCACACCGTCTCGGTCTGTTCACCGAACCCGGGGCGCACCTTCACCCCGTAGCGCAGCAACCCGTACACCTCCCGGTTCGCCTCGTACAGGCCGTGCCCGGCACCGACCGCCGCGGCCTTGCCGAGCTGATCAAGGGCCCGGTTTATGAGCGGGACGTCGTACCCGCGGGCCTTCAAGCTGGCGGTCAGCAACGCGGTTTCGATGTTCGCGTTACCGACACGCGCCCCCCAGTTCCCGAGATACTCGTAGCCCAACTGGTCACGGAACAGCGCCACCACCCGGTCCTGGGTCTTGCGCTCGACCTGCCCGACGTCACTCATCCCCTACGCCCCTTGTGTCATGGCCGCATCGATACCTTCGGTTTCCCACTCACCGTAGGTAGTGCGCTGCCCCTCGATCACCCACTCCTTGCGGCCGTTGGCGCTGCGACCGGCGACGATCGCCGCGGCAGCGCTCGGACTGGCGAACACATGATTGCGGGCAAACCGCATCGACGACCCGTCCGACGAAGACACCAGCGTGCCGTCCTGCTCCAACTTCGACCGCAAACTCGTGTAGCTGTGGCTCTCCGCCCCGGTCCACGTCAGCCGCGCACCGGAGCCTTCCAGCACGGTGAACTCTCCGTCGACCTCCCGGGCCCGGGCGGTGATCCCGAACTTGCGCAGCGTCATCTCGAACACCGGCGACTCGCTCCGACGGACCACGGTCTCCGGATTCGCAACGGCGGGAGCCGTGGTCGGCGCTCGAAAGATGTTCACCCCGAGCACCGGCAGCACGATCTTGGCCTGCTCGACGAAGTACTCCATGTCCGACACATCCGCCTCGGGCAAGGCGATCGGCGGCGGATTCGTGCCATTGGTCAACCGGGCCCGGCGGGCCTGCACCGCCAGTGTGATGAACCGGCTCTCCAGATAGCGGGCGTGCGCCTTGGTCAGGTTGGTGTCCTTGCTGGTCAACACGATCGCCCGATCCCAGAAATCCTTCCCCCGCTGATCCTCCGAGCGGGCGTGCTGATACAGCCGTGCGCTGACATCGTCGCCCTCACCGATATACGCCAGTTGCCCACCCAAGCTGTCCGGATCGTCCCCGAGCAGGATGTAGATACCGGTGCGACTGGTCTCCGGACGCTTCAACAACGCCGCGAGATCCGACCGCGGCGCCGCCACCACATGACCGGTCCAGTTCATGATCTCCGCCGTCAACAACCCACCCGGCGTGCCATCGGCCAGAAACAAACGCACCGACTTGCCGACACTCACGCCTCGAGCTCCTCAGGTAAGCGTGTACGACCGGTCAGGAGTTGCTGCATCATCCCAGTTTTAACATCCCGCGCTTTGGTGAGGCGGAGACGAAGAGTGTCAATTTCATGCTCGGCGTCATCAAGAACTTTACGAATCGCCACCTGTTCGGTAACCAGAGGAAGCATTACTTCCACGCCCTCAACCCTCTTCGAGCTGAGACTGGGAACTCCCGACGCTTCATTCATAGATCGCCAGTCAACCATAAGGAATACATAGTAAAGAAATCGTGGGTCGACGATTGGGGATATTTCTGTGTAGAAAAGGGTGTCGACTGTCCAGAATGGACGGTCTTGAAACTGGGGTCGGTCAATTGTCCCCTTTCTTCCAATAAGCACAGAAGGTTTGCTGTAAATCGGCGTGTCAGCCCACCCAATTTGGCCACCGGTGGCGAGGATCGGATATCTTCCCGAAGGCACTTCAACACTGTGCTGATTCTTACCATGGCGCACAGTAAGAATGTCACCGAGTCGTAGTTCTTGCCACGGGCCAGCGAATCCTGGTAGGCGTGTACGGCCGGTGAGGAGCTGCTGCATCATGCCCTGCTTGATCGCCTGCTTCTTGACGATGAGACGTTCGAGCGTGGCAATCAGGTCGTCAGTGTCACGAAGTGCACCTGCAATTCTGCGTTGTTCAGCATCACCTGGAAGCGGCATCTCGATAGCTCGAACAATTGCGCCACTAAGATTCGGCTGCCCGCCCTGCGTGTACTTGTCGATGATTTGGTCACGGTTCGCCTGAAGCCATTGAAAAAGAAATTCCGCATCGATATTTCGAGGAACCATCGCCAGCACAGCCTGATTAATAGCTCCCCGAATATGCGTCATCGCTGATACTCCGGCGGTTGCACCGTACATTGCAATCAATGGAGTATTCGCATCAACCATTTTAGCGGACGAGCGATCAAGCCCGAGCTTCGTTATTCGTCCTTTGACCGAGAATATACGTCGCTGGTTGAGATCAGCCGACGCAATCCAGGGGATATCGCCACCGTAATAATCAGAGCGTGAGGTGGATGGAGTGCCCCCGCTGTATGTTGAGCAGACTGACCCAATCGTCGCTGACTTCCACATGTCAACGCACCCCCATCGAAGCAAGGTGTCCCGCCACCTTGGCCTCGAGAACGGCAAGCTCAGTATTTAGGTTGTCAACGGTCGCCGCATAGCGTTCGCCGAGTTGTTGGACGCGTGCGACCAGGTCGAGTGTGAGGGCTTCGACTTCGCCTACCACGCGGTGCACGACGGCTGCCTGCCATTTGTCGTCGAGTACGAGTGTCGTGACGTCGTTTTCGGTCAATTCGCCGTACTTTTTGAGGGTGGTGAGATCGAGGTCGACCTGTGCGTCCTTGACTGCCTTCTTGGCTGCGGCTTCGGTGTTGTACAACTCGACCGCCTGCTGCAGTGCTTCGATCTCGTCGGGATCACCATTCTTCTTGGTTGCCTTCAGGCGGACGGTGACGAGGGCTTTGGAGATTTTGTCGTCGTCCATGGCGTCGGTGAGCAGTCCGTCCTCGACGGCGTGTTCTTCAAGGTATTTTTCGACGGCGCGGGTGGCCTCGTCGGCAGAGGCGGTAAGGTCGTCGATTCTGGCCTGTGCGTCGGCGAAGTAGCGGGCGACGATCAGTCCCGGGGGAATGAGGTCCGTCTTGTATTTGGTTGCGCTGCGCCCGGATCCGACGACCAGGTCGGGGGTTTCGGAGAGTTTGCGGTCCTTGTCCTCGATCGTTTGGCGGGGTTGGGCGGCGGCGAGCCAGCCGTCGGCCATGATCAGGTAGACGTCGTCGTGCATGACCTCGTGCCAGTAGGTCATGAGCTGTTCGTAGATGTCGTATTCGTCGAGCAGTGGGATGGGTTTGAAGCGGGCCAGCAGGTCATCGCCCAGGGTGGCAATCAGGTCGTTCGGTGTGGTGTCTGTGTCGATGGCGGCGAGTGTGTTGCGGTGCGCGGCGAACCAGTCGGTGGTCAGCGTGCGGGCTTCATCGGTGAACTTGCGGAACTCGGTGGAGTCGAGGATGGCCTGCTGGACCTGGCTCACGTCGATGGCCAGGTCGCTGTAGCCGGGACGGTTCGGGGTGAAGAGGTGACCGCGTAGCTGGGGGAAGGCGTCCCAGTAGTCGCTCAGGGCGTCGAGGTCGCGGTCGGGGATGCCGCCGTGGAGGTGGGCGTGCAGGTCCTGGAGGTCTTCGGGTTCGGAGGAGTCGATGTAGCGGGGGATGTTGAGGTTGTAGTCGTTTTTCGGATCGGCGATCTCGCTGAGTGGCACCATTCGGGAGTAGCGGTCGATCTCGATCTGTTTGGTGAAGGTGTCGACGATCTTGTGGATGTCCTGGCTGCGCAGGCGGTTCTTGTTGCCGTCCTTCATAAAGCCCTTGGAAGCGTCGATCATGAACACCCCGGTGCGGGCCGGGGCGTTCTCCTTATCGAGGATGACGATGCAGGCCGGGATGCCGGTGCCGTAGAACAGGTTCGCCGGCAACCCGATGACCCCCTTGATGAAACCGTGTCGGAGCAGGTTGCGGCGGATCGTCGCCTCGGCGTGGCCGCGGAACAGCACCCCGTGCGGCAGGATGATCGCGGCCTTGCCAGTGCTGTTGAGGGACTTTAGCGCGTGCAGCAGGAAGGCGTAGTCGCCATTCTTCTCCGGGGGGCGGCCGTATTCGAAGCGGCCGTATTCGTGCTCGAGTCCGTTGCTCCAGGATTTGACCGAGAACGGCGGGTTCATGACGACGAAGTCGAAGGTCCGCAGTTGATCGTTGCGGGTGAATTGCGGGCTGGTGATAGTGTCGCCCTTTTCGATCTCGGCGATCTCGTTGCCGTGCAGGATCATGTTCATCTTCGACAGCGCCCAGGTGGCGTTGTCTTTTTCCTGGCCGTAGATCGTCATGCCGCGCGGGGCCTCGGCGGCGGCTTTGAGCAGCAGCGAGCCGGACCCGCAGGCCGGGTCGTAGACGGTCTGGTCCTGGCGGGTGTGCGGTCCGATGCCGACGACCTTGGCGAGGATGCGGGAGACCTCGGCGGGGGGGTAGAACTGGCCCTTGGACTTGCCGGAGTCGGTGGCGAAGTGGCGCATCAGGTACTCGTAGGCGTCGCCGAGCAGGTCGTCGCCCTCGGCGCGCGAGCCGCGGAAGTCCAGGTCGTTGAAGATGGTGACCAGCTTGGAGAGCCGGTCCTGCATCTCCTTGCCCCTGCCGAGTTTTTCCTCGTCATTGAAGTCGGCCTGGTCGATGACGTTGCGCAGACCGTTCGCCTCGGCCAGCGTGGCGATGATCTTGTTGAAGCGGTCGCCGATCTCCTTGTCGCCCTTGGCGGCGAGCATGTCGTCGAACGAGCCACCCGCCGGCACCTCGATGAGGCTGTTCGGATCGGTCTTGGCCTTGTCGGACACGTACTTCACGAACAGCAGCGTCAGGATGTAGTCCTTGTACTGGCTGGCATCCATTCCGCCGCGGAGCTGGTCGCAGCTTGCCCACAACGACGAGTACAGATCGGACTTCTTGAGCGCCACGGTCGCCTTCCTGTCTTGCCTCCGGCTCGTTCGTCGACGGGTGCCGCCGAATCGATACCGTTCGAACCTGCATTGATCGTGCCACCCCGACAAAACCGGTCGGGACTGGAGTTGCCCTCCAGGACGGATCGGACTTAGCAGTCCGGTGGCTTCGCCGTCCACGGCCTCCCACAGGGTGTTGTCTTCAGTTGTCCCCGGGGTGTGCGTAGCTTCGACGACTTCTCCCAGTGCGGAGGTGGAGTCGTAAACGCGGACCCGTCAGAACAAGGTGCCTTGCCAGTCGCCGGGGTTGGTCTTGGCATGGAACAGTGCGTCCTCGTCGTACCCGGTCCGCAACGCCTCGCGGATCGCAAGGGACCGCTCGTAGCGCGAGCGCCCTTGACCGTCGAGCAACGCATGACCAGAAAGTCTTCCCTGGGCGATCGCGTAGCGCACGTTCTCACTGTGCGTGGACTCCACCAAATGCCCCGACCCGACACGCACGCACAACGGCTCGTTGCACTTGTGCTCGCACACCACATCCGGTGCCAGAGGTCCGTGCACCAGCTCTACCGAGAAGCGATGCGCGAGCATCGTGCGTTGCCGGTTCTCACGCTGGAAGTTGAACCGCCCGTATCCGTCGGGTGCACTGATCGCGCCGACCCAGTACCAACACGTCGGGGACTTGACGACCTTCGACCAGAACGCCGCGATGTTCGTCTTCGACGGCCGCAGCGAGTTGTCCACCACCCGGACCCGCCGCGGCCGCTCTTCGGACTCCTCAGTGACGAACTCGATGTCGAGATCCGGGAACCCGATGTCGAGCGCGGGCTCCACATCGTCACTCATGACCGCAGCATCACGACGCCGCAGGCACCGTCTGCTCGTCGTCGGACGACTGTGCAGCCGCCGTGGCGACATCGGCGGCACCGAGATCCGCCTGCGCTTGCATGATGAGCTTCTTCGCCTCGCGGGCGCTCACGCCGAGCAACGGTGCCAGCTCCGACGCCGAGGCGCTGCGACTGAACGTCACGATCGCTTCCGCGTACTCGCGCAGCAACGCCGATTCCTGCTCGCGCTCCTGCGGAGTCAACGTCTCCGTGCCGGCTTCCATCGCCCGCTGGATCTCGGCGATCTTCGCCGCGTACTGCTCTTGGATCTTCTTGATGCGACGATCCCGGGTCTGCTCGAGCCGTTCGATCTTCTTCAGCGGAGCCTGCGCCCGCGAGGCGACCGCGGCTTCGAGCTTGGACAGCTTGTCCGTCGCTTCGTGGATGGGGCCGGCCAGCCCTTCGAGTTCCGCCTGACGAGCGAGCAGTCGCTCCCGTTGACGGCGGGCGTTTTCCCGAACGTTCGGCGTCGTGTGCGGACGAAGTGAGCGGCGAGATGCCGATTGGGAAGTCGAGGCCATAGGCCGGAAGTGTAGTGGCTCCCGCCGGCCGCGGGGAGGCCGACGACCGGAATCGAGGACGCTCCATCGACGTCCGGATCCGATCACCACACCGACAAACCGTGACGCCCGCGTGCCCAATACACGCAGCTCCGCTGCTCGGACAGGACCATCGAGGTCCTGTCCGACCTTAGGTCGAACTCAGTTCGCCCCAAAAGTCTCTACACACCTCATGCACTAAAGGTGCGACGTGGCATAATCGGCGCCGTGATGACCGTCCATAAGCTCAACGCTGGGGACGGCTATGTCTATCTCACCAAGCATGTCGCCAAGGGAGATGCCACCGAGTCCCGCAAGACCGATGCGGTCGATTACTACGTCGCCAAGGGCACCCCTCCCGGCATCTGGTGCGGGAAACTGGCCGAGAAGGTCGGCGTCGAGATCGGCACCGAAGTCACCGAATCCGCGATGCGATCGGTCTTCGGTGCAGCTCGTACTCCGACCGCATTCGACACCCGGCCAGGCAAGGATGCTCCGCTCGAAGATCGTCTCGATTGGTCGGAGAGCACGGCTCTCGGTCGTGCATTTTCGTGGTTTCAGAAGAGCCAGGAGTACGTCAACGACGTCGAGGAACTGTGCAGCGCGTACAAGGCGCAGCATGGTGAATATCCCGATATTCAGACCAAGAAGGACATCCAGTTCTCCACCGCTCGCAAGCACCTCGAGCGGATCAACGGGGAGCGCGCTGACCTTCTCAGTGACGACGAAATCTGGACGTTCGTTGCCGAGCAGTACGGCAAGGCCCGCTCCCCCGTTGCCGGTTATGACCTGGTGTTCACGCCCGTCAAGTCCATCTCGTTGCTGTGGGGACTCGGGGACGAACGGGTCAAGGCTGCGGTCGAACACGCCCACGCTCAGGCAGTGACCGAGACGTTGGAGTGGATCGAAAGCGAAGTGATCTACCCCCGCCGCGGCGCCGGTGGTGCCCGCAAGATCAAGGCCGACGGGATCTTGGTGGCCCGGTTCGATCACTACGACAATCGCGCCGCGGATCCGAACCTGCACACCCACTGCGCGGTGTTCAATCGGGTGTTCGCCGAGGACAAGTGGACGAGCATCGACGGGTCGATCCTGTACAAAGCGAACGTCGCCGGGTCGGAGAAGTACAACACGAGGGTCGCGGATCTGGTCGCCCGCCAGCTCGGTGTCACCTTCGCGCCGAGGCCCGATACGCCGGTCGGCAAGCTCCCGGTCCACGAGGTCGAGGGCATCCCGCTGACGCTCATCGAGGAATTCTCGCGCCGCTCAGCGATCGAGGACCGCCAAGAAGAGCTGGCGCGTGAGTACAAGACCCGTTACGGCACGAATCCGCCGAAGAAGGTGCAGTACGCCCACGCGCAACAGGCCACCCTCGATACCCGAAACGCCAAGAATCCACCGCGGTCGTTGTCCGAGTTGCGGGCCGAATGGCGCGAGCGGGCCGAGGCGATCCTCGGCGGTAGTGATCCGGGCGAACTGGTCGATGCTGTGCGGGACGAGCGCGATCGCCGCCCGGAGCTGTCCCCGGATCAGGTCCCTGCCGTGGTGGAGAAGACGGTTGAGACGCTTTCGCGCAAGGTGGGCACCTGGACGGTGTTCTCCCTGTCCGCGGAGCTCGATCGGCAGCTACGGGAGTTCAGTTTCAACCATGACGATGAGCTGCGGGCGATGTACGACAACGCCGTTGAGCTCGCCCTGCGGGACTACTGCCTGCCGACCTTCACCGAGGAATATCGCGGACCGGAGCGCCTCACCGACCGCATCGAACGCGGCCTGGTGCGTAGTCATCTCGTGGACCGCGCGCAGATGCGCTACACC
Organism: Rhodococcus sp. p52; assembly: GCF_000763325.2. NCBI lineage: Bacteria > Bacillati > Actinomycetota > Actinomycetes > Mycobacteriales > Nocardiaceae > Rhodococcus > Rhodococcus sp. p52. Next base: position 21,145 of record NZ_CP016821.1, on the reverse strand, counting down.
GCACAATCAGTCCTCGACGCCGAGGACTTCATGCGTCGGCAGGCCGAGACCGACGATGAGCGCACCGTCTCCGACTTCGTGATCCGACGCCAGATCCGCCGCGCCGAGCGCAAGGCCGGCCACAGTCTCGGCGGCGACCAGATCGCCATGATCGAACACTTCCTCACCGCGCAGAAACGCGTCGCGGTCGCGGTCGGAGCGGCCGGCGCCGGCAAGACCACCGCGGCGACGGTGATCGCCCGCGCCTGGGAAGCCGCACACGGAACCGTCGTCGCGCTGGGTCCGTCCGCTCGTGCCGCCGAAGTACTCGGAGAAGAGATTTCGGTGCAGGGCCGCACCATCGCCGATGTGCTCACCCGCCACCGGGTCGGTATCCCGACAGGAATCGGCCGCGGTGATCTTCTGCTGGTGGACGAGGCGGGCATGGCCTCGGCCCGCGATCTGGCGGACCTGACGTCCATCGCGGTCGACGCCGGTGCGGTGGTGCGCCTGCTTGGTGATCCGCAGCAGCTTGCCTCCGTCGAAGCCGGTGGTGTGTTGCGGGATCTCGCCGATCTGACCGGTGCGCCGTTCCTCGAGAAGGTGCATCGGTTCGCCACCGGCGGGGAAGCCGAGGCGAGTCTGCTGTTGCGCAGCGGCAACGTCGACGCTCTCGACTGGTACGCCGAGAACGACCGCATCCGCGACGGTATGGCTCACGAGCTGGCGCAGATGGTCTTCGATGCCTATGTCGCCGACGTCGAGGCCAGTCATGTGACCTTGATGGTCGCTCCGACCAACGATCTGGTGCGCGAGCTCAACGAAAAGGCTGCCGCCTACTACCGCGCAAACGGTACCGTCACCGGTCCCGGTGTCATCCTGGCCGACGGTCTCGAAGCCGCTGTCGGGGACGTGGTGGTCACCCGCAAGAACAACTCGAAGTACGTCGTGAAGGATTCCGAGGGCAACAAGTCCGGTCGGGTGAAGAACGGCGATCTGTGGACCGTGGCCGAGATCGGCACCGACGGCTCGCTGCGCCTGCGCAACAACATCAGCTCCGGTGAGGTCACCGTTGCCGCCGACTACATCACCGAGAACATTCAGCTTGGGTATGCGACGACTGTGCACCGCTCTCAGGGCATGACCGTCGGCCACTGCCACGTGCTCGCCGCGTCGAACATGGATCGCCAGTCGCTGTACGTGGCGATGACTCGCGGCAAACTCGCCAATATTGTCTACGCTGCCCACGACGAGCTGCCCGACTGGGACTTCGAACATGCCCAGGACGAGCACCCCGGTGCGATCGGACTGCTGGCGAAGATCCTCGAACGCGATGGCTCACAGCGCACCGCCCACCAGATGATCGAACAGGCTCAGCGCAAGGCCGCCTCGTGGTCGCAGATCACCGAGGTCTACGAACTGGCCGTCAACGCGCTGTACGAGGACTACACCGAGCAGCTTCTCGGCCGGATCCTCACCGAGCGCCAGTTCGGCTGGGTGCACGACCTCGGCGGCTGGGAGACCATCGTCAGGTCCGTCGCCCAGGCTGAAACTTTCGGCTGGGACACCGAAGCCCTGCTGCGTAAAGCCGTCGAGGTGATGCGCGAGCACGGCCGCGCCGGCCGCCTCGGCGACGCCGCGAACGCCCCCGGTCGTGTCCTGGCCGCAGCACTCGAGGACCGCATCCCCCCCGCCGGTGGAACGGGATTGCCGCGTACCCGCAGCGACGACCTGGCGCGCTACAAGGTGCCGGCGTTGAGCGACGCTGCGGCGCAGATGGACCCGATCCTCGCCGCCTACGCCCGTGCCCAGCAGCAGCAGATGCACGCGTTCATCGACTCCTACCTGACCACCGCGATCGAACAATCGGCCCCGTGGATCACCGCGGTCGGTCCCCCCGGTGACGATCCGCGCCAAACCCGTCTGTGGAACACCGTGGTGCGCGATATCGCCGTCTCACGGGTCATCTCCGCCGCACCGGACGATCAGCATGACCCGCTCGCCTACCTGCGTGGTGCTCGCCGCGACAAGGTCGCCGCCGCGATCGAACGGTTGACCACCCCACCCACCCGAGGTGGTACTACAACCACGGAATCGGTGTCTGCGTACGCCGGATACAGCGACGAGGAGCTGTTCGCAGCCCGCCAGACCAGCCGCCGTCGCCTGAGCGAAGATCGCTACCTTCTCGGTCTGGCCCGAGACGAACTCGTCCGCGTCAGCGGCACCGATTCGGCAGTGACCGCCGTCGAGGAGCAGGTCGCCGAACTCGAGCTCCAGGAGCGCTACATCCAGGCCGTGAAGTACGCACGTGCATCCCTCGAGCAGGTGCGCCGCGACCCCACCGCCACCGCCGAGGACATCGAGACTGCCATGACGGTGCTGGCGATCAGTGAACAGAATGCTCCGCCCGAACGGGACTGGCCGATCATCGAACGCACCGCCCAGTTCAACCGGGCCGCAGCCGCCCGCTACGACCGAGCCCGTTCCCTCGACGAGCACGCCATCGGGCAGATACGGGACCGCATCACCCGACTCGAGGATGCACTGCACACCGAGGACACCATCCTCGACCAGATCGACACCGAAATCGCCCGCCGTGAACGCGACCGCACACCGCCCGACACACCCCGTAGCCGGCCCCCGACGAGCACACCCCCGCCGACGAACACGCACCTCGAGCTGGACCCGACCCAGCGTGAAACCGGACCCGAGGTGCAGTGACACCTGCGCCCTGCACGACAAGAAAAGTAAGGACGTTCGCAGATGGCTGACACCGCCCGCACCCGCCGTTTCCGCCGCACCCGTCCGCGACCGGACAACGACCCCGCTGTCTCTACCGACGCCCGCGCCGACGCCAACACTGCGCCGCAACAACCTCGACCCCGACCGGCTGTGATGCAGGCACGCCAGGACGTGGTCGATGTAGCCGCCTTCATCGGCAAGGTCCAGACAGAACGCAGCCACGGCCGGCCCGCCCCCCAACCGCAGCCGATGAAAGCCGTTCTCGGTGCCTTCCAGGGCTCCCCGGCCACACAAACCACCGTGCAGATCCTCGCCGCAGCAGCAACAGCCCGGCACTTCCACGGCCAGAACTCAGCCGTGGCCCGCAAGTGGGAACAGCTCGCCCAAGACAACGCAGTGCGCCTGGAAGCCATGAGAGCCGCACAGCACCAGCAGCAGCAGATCCGCTACGTCCAGGAACAGGTCTCGCCGCAGGAGATGGACCGCCAGCTCCGCGCTCGCATCGACACCGAACGAGAAACCGATCAACGAGCCTTCGATGCCGCCGGTGCGCTGGCGTTGAGCTACGTCGCAGCCCAAGCACTGCCGTCGTTCGCCAAGCTCACCGAGCTCTCCCACACCCACCTGACAGCGCCGGAACCGACGCCTGTCCCCGACGACGCCAGCACGACCACACAGGAACACGATCCCGAGACCACCAACAACACCGCCACGGAGCTCCACTCCGAGATCGACCTGGCCAAGTCCCCCGACTCGACACCGCCGCAGAACCCGCGGAACGACCCTGTCGACACACCGGCCGTCGAGGACGCCGATCTATCCGATCGGCTCGAACACGTGCACACCGAACCGGCCACATCTTCCGAAGCAAGCAGTGGAGCAGACCTCGAGCAGATCGGGTCCGTGCTCGAGAAAGCCGGTCGAGGCGTCGTCACCGCGATCGGGCCGGTCAACGGTGACGACGATGTGGCTCCTCCCCTGTCCCCCGTCGATATGAACCAGCTCAGTCAGGAACTACTCGACGGCATCGCTGCTGCGATGATCAGTCACCCGCGGTCGGTGACCGAGATGCTCAACATCGAACGCCAACCCGACCACACCAACGAGGCCGCGTTCGTTCCTGGAACGGGTGTCGAGCACAGCCACGCATTAACCCTCTGATACAGACGGAAAGATGAACTGATGACGATAGAGAGTGGGCCTGAACGACCGGGCCAGCCACCGGAAAGTCCAACGCGCGGTCCGCGGTCGAGCGTGTCGCGGCTCATGCTTGTCGGCGGGGCAATCGTGGCGGTGGTGGTAATCGTCGTTGTTGTCGCGTTGATCGGCGAAAACGACAGCGCAGAGGGAGCAGATCCGGCGACCGGACCCGCTGACAACTCGGCGACATCGGAGTCGGCGTTCGTTCCGGACCTGTTCAACACCGAGTTCGATTCGGGGTGGCGCGATAAGGAGACCGGGAAGCCGGTCATTCCGCCGCAGCACATCAGGCTGACGGGCAGTCTCGACCTGACCGAGTACGCCGAGTCGATCGGTTTCGGTGCTGAGGAACGAGCTCTGTCGAAGAAGCGGGATTACGCCGCCACCGATAGCAGCTTCCCGATGAAGAACAATTCGGTGAACATGTTCACCAACGACGACGGCCTGCTCTATCTGACCTGGAAGTGCGAGGTCCTCTACAACGACCCGGTCAGCGAGAATTGCCAAAGGTTCCACTACCTGGCGTTCGACGTCTCTGGATCCGAACCCGTGGTCGTGGCCGCGGCGAACGGTTACTCGAAAGACCCGAGCGTGTTGCACGGGTCGAAGAGCACACTGAACTCTTTGATCACCGTGTCCAATCCGTCTGAGCTGCCGGCATCGATGCAAGGCACCGATCGAGGCACGGGGGCGGATGTGGTGCTGATGCTCGGCGCCGCCCAGCCGGATCCGGACTCCGCCAAGGTCTACTTCGTGGTGGGAGACTCGCTGACGTTGTACTCGGGAGAGCTGGAGAAAAGCCGCTGAAGTCGTGAGGTGAAAACACAACCCCGCACCGAACACGGTGCGGGGTTGTGTGTGCTGTTGGGACACCCCAGGACCTGGAGCAGAACAGAGACACCAGTCAGCGTTGCACGGATCCGCTAGTAGAAGGCTCACAGTCATCGTCGCTCTCTCCCCGCCATGGGACTGCCGCCGCTTCTTCTAACGCTGCCGATGTCGAGCAGCTTTGCGGGGCTCCGATCAAATCCATGGCGTGCAGGGCGGCACGATGTCGACTCGGCAGACCGTAGACAGATGCACATACGACAAATACAAGTAAAGTCTAGAATTTCTGCATAGACTTGTAGTCCCTGGTAGAGGAGGTGGAAGTGGACGCAGCATCGGTGATCTATTCGAATGCGGTCGATCTCCTGCGTCGCGCCGATGTTCGACTGGTGGCAGGCTCGCTGCACGAGTGGGATCTGGCGTTGCCCGACGGTCGGGAACTGGCGACTCGGGTACGGGTCCAGCGCCGCCCACCCACTCCACAGGCCCTGGCGGGCATGCTCGCCGATTCGTCGTCGTCTCGCCGCTTGCTGGTCGGGGTGCGCCGCGCCACCGCGCACCTACGTGCCCGGGCGGCCACCGGCGAGATCGACCTGATCGCGGTCGACGAGAACCTGCTCGTTCTCGGCGGCACCCGGTATCTCGTGGCCGGCGCCGACGCCACACCGACGGCGCCGGTGCGCAAGGTCCGGGGACGTAAGCCGTGGGTGCGGTGGGCTGTAGAGCGGCTCCTGCTGCTCTCGGGCACTGCGTACACACAACAACGCCTCGCCGACGTTCTGGGGGTCTCCCAGCAGGCGGTGTCCCTGGCGCTCAAACAGATCCGGCATGTTCGCCGGATCGACGACGGCTGGATCGCCGATCCGTACCAGGGCCTGCTCGAGGACTATCTGGCCGACTATCCCGGCCCCGGCGGCGCCCACACCTACTGGTACGGCCTCGACCCGGTCATCGAGCAGGCCCTGACCGCAGCCCGCACCTGCCTCGACACCGGCACGGACGTGCTGATCAGCGGTGACGCCGCCGCGGATGCGTACGCACCGTGGCGCTTACCGGCCCGAGCCGCGATCTACGTGCCCGAATTCGTCGACTTCACCCCCGCAGGGTTCAGCCCGTCCACCGAGGACGAGCACACCCTGGTGGTGCGGGTGCCGGCCGATCCGACGATCTGGCGCACCGCCGCGGTCGCCGGACACTCACCGCTGGCCGACCCGCTCATCACCGTCCATGATGTGCTGCGCAGTACCGGTGCCGACAAGGACGAAGCGGCCGCGAAGCTACTCGACGTGGTCCGCGCGAAGGAGACCGTGTGATCGAGGTGGAGATCATCGCCGCGTCCGTAGCGGCCGACCGTGGTTTGCGTGCCCTGGCCGACCTCGCGGCCGCGGCGCACGGCAGTAACTATCGGGTGGTCGGCGGGCACATGGTGAACCTGCTGACCAGGATCTATCCCACCACCGACACCGTGGCCCGAGTCACCGCCGACGCCGACGCCGGCATGGACACCGTCGTCGCGGCCGACGCTGCCTTGCACGACGGTCTTCTCACCCGCGGATACCAGCTGGTGAAAGGCAATCACTACGAAGCTCCATCGGGAGCCGATGTCCCGCTGTCGGTGGACCTGCTCGTCCCCGGCACCGGCACACGCGCGCTCGAACGTGTTGAATACGCCGGGCGTGGATTCGACGCGATTCCCGGATTGAATCTCGCTCTGGCCGCCGAACCCCTGTCGGTACGAGTACAGGCTCAGTTGACCACCACACAAACCATGACCTTCGACGTGACAATTCCTCACGTCGAGCAGGCAATCGTGCTCAAGGCGCTGGCCTGGCGCAGCCGCCTCGCCTCGAAAGATGTCACGGACCTGTGCGCCCTGATGGCCATCACCCACGACCACCGGCAACACTTCCCCGAATGGAAGCTCGACAGCGCCCGCAAAGGAGCCCGCGGAGACGCCGCTCAGACGTTGCACGACTTGGCATCGATGGTCGATCGAGGCCGCCAACGCGACGGACTGACTCTTCCCCCAGGACGCTTCACCGCTCTGATCCGTCGGTATATCGCGGACCCGAACACCGGCCACGTTGCTGGAGCTCCCCTCTCACAACGCAGGGCCTCGTCAGAGGCTGTCTCCGATGACGTATTGGCAGCTGTTTCTGCGGCCATGCAAGGGCATCGTCGCCGACCGCAGCGGGGTAAGAGCGACGGCATCACCCCTCCGCAGTCAACCCAGGAAACGTCCCTCGGCGCCGGCCCTGAACCGGAGCCACCCCACCACCATTCGCTCTAGGCAACCCGTTGCGCGGCCCTGCCGTTGTCCCCTAACAGTTCTGATCGACGATCGCGTCGAGGACCGCCGCCGGCACAGGATCGGCGGGCATGGCCGGCCAACCCATGAAGCTGCGGTCGGACTTGGCGTTGGCCATCGGTCCGGTGTCGCCGTCGAGGATGACCCGCAGGTGCGGTTCGAGGTGCTGGATCCACCAGGAGGACATGGCCGACATCGAGTCCGAGGCCCGTGCTTCTTCCCACGCCTGGTGCAGCGCGGCCAAGCGAGCGAGGACCTCGGGGTATGCCCACCACCGCGGATCCCAGGACAGACCGCCGTCGTTGTCGCTGATCCGACGCCGGATCACAGGCAGAAAGAACCCTTCGACGAACTCGACGACGTTGGCGAAGGCCGGCGCGATCCCCGCTTCCTCGATGCTGTCGGGCTCGTCCTGATAGTCCTGCACGTCGGTGTCGTCGTAGGCGTGGCTGTCGGGTGCTTCGTTGTCTGTGTCCCACGCCTGGGCTGCGGCAGTGTTGAAAGCAACCATGTTGTCAGTCCTTCGTCAGAAATTCGGAGTGGAAGAGCGCGTCGACGCGAGATTCGGTGAGAGGCTCGGCATCAGTGACCCGCGGTGACTCGACCGGCAACTGCCTGTCCGGCTGGCCCGTGACCACGGGTGGGGATTGGTCGGTGGAGCCGACCGGCAACGCTTTCTGCCGCGCAGGGGCGAGCTGCTTGCTTGCCTTCTTCGACTCGCGGATCTTCTCGGCGAACTCGCTCTCGCCCCAGAATGCTTTGCGGACCAGAATCGGAGTCGAGCCACCGATGGTGACGAGGGCACGGGTTTTCGGCAGTGCCCGCAGGTCCCGCTTTTCGAAGATGGTTTCCTTCTGCCAGCTGCTCGACACACTCGCCTGACCGCTGGAAAAGAAGCCGGTAGGGCGGCTGCGGGACTCGGTATCGACATAATGGGTGCCGACGGCATCAACCAGACCCGACAGGAACGCATCGTCTTCGACATTGCCGCCGTACCAGATCACGCTGCACGCATCGACCATCGACTTGAACGCTTCGCGACCCCAGACCTTCTCCCCCTGGGACGGGGACTGGAAGAACGTGATGAGGATGATGCCGCGGCCACCGAAGTGCGAGTACCAGCGCGGCAGGTCTTCGATCTTGCAGATGTTGGCGGCTTCGTCGAGTACCGCCGTCAGCGGGATCGGCATCCGTTCGGATTCGTGCTGTTCGGAGTATTCCTCGGCGCAGGTGAGGATCTGTCCGACCAGGGCACTCGAGATCGCCGAGGACGATCCGGGACCGTCCTTGGACAGCGCATACATCGTGTCGGTGCCCTGCACGAACTCGGAAGATACGAATTCCGGCAGGTCGTGGACGCGGCGGCCGGGTGTGATGGTGACGTGGCCGGTCTGGTCGGTGCCGATGACCACCCGGCGGTTCGGCAATACTGCTTCGGCGTAGCGAGGCTCGTCCAACGGTGAGAGGAAGCGGCGGGCCATGTCGTAGAACCCGTCGCGTTGTTTGGCGTTGACGGCCTGCTTGCCGCGCATCGTGCGGGCCAGCTCCGGGTAGCCGTACTGCTCGAGCACGGCCGGGGGGATCTGGGATTGGGTGTTGGTCAGCCACTCGACCACATGCCGGATGTCCCCGCCGGCCAGGGCTGCGGCGAGCATGTAGGAGGCGAACAGGTCGCGGGCGTTGCCGTCGAAGTAGGCATCGACACGGGCACCGGCATCGGTGGCGGCGGAGATGAAGTAGCCGCACACCGCCGCAGCAGAAGGCAGGTCGGTGACAGTGCGCAACGGGTCGAACCAGAAGCTCGCACGTTCTTGTCGGTTACCGGTGCTCACCCCTTGCAGATCGAACACCCACACCCGCCCCGTTTCGCGGCGGATGCCGACGGTGTGCGAGTACACATCGCCGCGGTTCGAGGCCACCAGCGCCGCCCCGGGAGCGTGACAGATCGCCGGGATAGCGAACGAGGCGGATTTACCCATGCGGGCGCCGGCGAAGGCGATCGCCACGAATTCCCAGGTCATGCGCAGGGTACGATCCCCGACCACGGTGTGTCCGAGGGGGATGCCGAGGTAGCCGGGATGAGTCTGCGAGATGGCGGGGGCGAGCCGGTCGGTGGAGGCGGCGAGGTACTTCGGGTCGGCCTCGTCGACTTCTCGCGGATCGACCATCGTGCGGGCGAGGCGGTCGATGCGCTGTTCGAACTGCTTGCCCTTGACGGTCTCGAGCACCCCGAACCGGCGCAGCGCCCACCACCCGGCCCCGGCGAGAGCAGCGAGCAGGACCAGCTCGACGCCGAGGACGAGCGTCGCGCCCGCCGGCCAGCTCGTCGAGCCGAACCCCAGAGCGAAGAACAAGCCGATCGGATTCCAGGTGGGGTCTGCTCCCCCACCGGTGTTGTAGGCGATCGTCGGCAGATACGCCGCCACCAGCAGGGCCGGGAACGCCTTGAGGAACACTTCGTCGGCGGCCGAGGAGCTGCGCGGTCGCTCGCGTCTCGTTTGTGCCATCGTTTGTGTGTCCCCTTCTACTGCTGGAATCGGTAGTCGGTCAGTCGCCAGCCGCCGTCGGTGCGGACGATGGTGGTGCGCCACAGCTGCGGGGTCAGGCGGGTGCTGCGCCCGCTGGCGTGCAGCACCGACTGGGTGCAGATCACGTCGATGACCACGGTGCGCATCCCGGCCGGGGCCTCCGGGGTGGTATCCGAATGGGCGCAGACCGCCGTCACGGCGTCTTTCGCCGCCGCCCACTGCTGCCAATCGGCATCCGGACGGACGTCGGCACGGCTGCCGGATTCGGCGACGGCGAGCAGGTCCCCGCCGAGATACGGCGTGGCCCGGATCAGGGCGTCGGTCTTGCTCTCGTCGATCGCGGGCTGCCAGGACAGGATCATCTGCATCGCGGTGATCGCAGTGTCGTCGGCGTCGATCTGCTGGGGGAGAGCGGCTCGATCACCTGATGGTCGTCGCTGCCCTCATGGACGTGCTGCTCACCTGCGGGGTCGCTGCTGCCGCAGCCCGCCACGGCGACGGCGGCCGCGGTGCACACCGCCGCAATAGTTCCTCGCGCAATCCTCACCGCAGGTCCTTTCATGAGTTGCTCATCGCCCGGTACTGCGGTTCGGCGGCGATGATCTTGTCGGCATAGGGGCGGGTCTGGACCACGTAGTCGGTGTGCCCGGTGGGGAACCCGCCGGAGTTCAGGACGGCGCCTTCGCCGGCGTTGTAGCCGGCCAGATACAGCTCGGTACGCCCATTCGGTGCGGAGACCGTGCCATCGTCGATCCAGCCGTCGATGGTGTCGGCGATAGTGCACATGTAGTGACCTTGGGCCATGACGGCATCGCCGATGCTGTTCACATCGACCCGCCCGTCCCCGTCATAGTCGCGGCCGTAGCTGGCCCAGGTGCCGGGCATGAACTGGGCCGGTCCCATCGCCCCGGTCACCGACACCGGAGCGGTGTCCCCGTGGCGGAAGCCGTTCTCGGCGGCGAGCTGAGCGGCGAGCAGCGAGGGTGTGATCTGCGGGCAGATCGACCCGGCCCGCTCGATCCACGGAACGAACTCCGGTGGCACGGTGCCGTCGGCGAGCCGGTCGCCGATACCCTCACCGGAGATGAGGCAGTCGGCGGCCGCGGCGGTGGCGTTGCCGCTGCCACCGGGCAGCGTTCCCCACGACACCAACGTCTCGTCGGTGCCCTGTCCCCGGACGGACACGTGCACGTGGTCGTAGTGGTTCTCGGTCTCGCTGCCGCGGTCTTCCATCAGACTCGGGGCACCGCCGACGGGGTAGTAGGTCTGCCGCCAGATCACGTACTCGACATTGAAGAACTCCGCATTGGCCAGCACGTAATCGGTGATCTCGTCCCGAGAGCCACCCCGTCACCGGAGCGATAGTTCGCGATCATCAGATCCACAGCCCGACCTTCGGTGTGATCGCTGGCGTAGCCGCCGTCGGCGCGCCACCCCCCGATGCTCGCGATCCGGTCCCCGAACTTCAGGTGGGCAGCGCGAGCGAGTTTCTTCGCATCGACCTGCAGGCCCTGCTCGGAACCGGCCGACGGCGGCAACGGTTGCGCCAAGTTCCCCTCCGGCGGGGCGGACGGCACCGCGGTGGGTGGCCCGGCCGGGGTCTGTCCCGGTGCGGGAGCGGAGTCGTAGTAGGGCAACGGGTCCACCGCTGCGGTGCCCCAGCCGCCGGGCCAGACTTCCCAGTGCAGATGCGGGCCTGTCGATTCCCCGCGATTGCCCACGGTGGCGATCTGCTGACCGGCGCGGACCTGCTCGCCGACGGCGACGGTGTAGGTGTCGATGTGCCCGTACACGGTGGACACGAGCTGACCGTCGATCACATGGTCGAGCACCACCCACTGCCCGAACCCGCTGGCGGGGCCGGCACCCCGCACCACCCCGTCGGCCGAGGCGTAGATCGGGGTGCCGATGGCCCCGGCCAGGTCGATGCCCTGATGCTCGGTGCCCCAACGCGGGCCGAATCCGGAGGTGAAGGTGACGGTGGAGGGATCGACCGGCTTGATGAACGAACCCGTCGGTGCGAGCCGATCCCCCGATCCGAGACCGGTGCCGGGTCCGAGGCAGCTCGTGCCGTTCTCGCGATCTTCCTCGTCCGCAATTCCCATCACCAGGACGAGGAGCAGGAAGAACGGAATCAGTGTGAGCGCCAGGATCAGCGCGATCAGGCCGGTACCCCCCTTGCCGTTCACCGCAGGCTCAGATCCTCGGCTGCGATGCCGTGCTTGCGTGCCAGCGCCCGGTTCAGCTCCTGTGCCAGTGCCAGTTCCGCTTCCAACGCGGCGACTTCCTGCGGGGTGCGGCGAGGGCGCCGGCCGGAGCGGTTGACCCAGCCCCGCACCGTCGTCTCGGCCACATCCAGCTGCGTAGCGGCGGCTCGCGTAGCGGCGGTGAAGCTGACCCCGGCCTTCATGCGCCCCAGGACCGTCTCGATCGCGGCCTCACGAGTGAGGTCATCGACCAGGGTGTACCGGCGGCGGCCGCGACGCTCCCGCCGGCTCACGCTGCACGCCCCGTGGCTCGGTCCTCGTCGGCGGCCCGCAGACGGGCATCGGTGTCGTGAATCCCGGAATCCTTTTCTGCCTGGGGCACCCACACCTTGAACGGGGTGCCCGGTGTTGCGCCTTCACCGAGCTTGAGCAGGAAATGTCCGACACCGGCGGCGGTGCGCTTACTGCCCGCCGAGACGGTGCCATCGCCGTCTCCGGTGACCTTGCGGCGTGCTTGGCGCAGTGCCTTCTTCTCCTCCACCGAGGAGGTGCTGTCGTTGGCCCAGCCGGTCACCATCGCCCGCTCAGCGCGGGAGAACTTCATGAACCGGCCGAGCCGGTCGAGTTCGGCCTCGGGGACCGGGCCGACGATCCGGGCGCGGGAGCGTTCGATCATGCCCAGCGCCCCGACCTTCTCGAAGTCGGCGAGCGAGTGCGTGACCATCGTCATCGCCACGCCCATCGACCGCTGCAACCGCTGCACCGCATCCAACCGGGCCACCGCCGAGCTGCCGGTCTGGATCACCTGCCAGACCTCGTCCAAGATGATGTGCGCCGCCAGAGCCTTGGCACCGGGCACCTTGTTGTCGGCCAGGATGTGCGCCGCCTCCACCGCCGCGAACGCTTCGTTCCACCCGGCCAGCAGCACCGCAGCGCGCATCAACTCATCGCCGGGCGGCACCGAGGACATGTCCAGGTCCACCATCGGTTTGGTGATGTCGATCCGAACGGTGCTGTGCCGGTTGAAGGTCTCCCCGAACCGGCCTTTGACCAGCGCGCGCAGCGAGCGCAGCAGCGGCTTGATCTGACCGCGGTATTCGTCGTCGGTGTCGGCCACCGCGTCGTCCATCAGTTCCTCGGGACCGGTCGAGATCAGCGTCAGCAGGTCCTCGAGGCGGGCTGCATGGTCGTTGTCGAACCGTGAGCCCGGGGCGTAGAGCAACCGGATCGCCGAGGCGAGCAGGGTTTCCTCGAAGTCCTTCAGCGGGCCACGGCGGACGATCTCGAGCAGGGCACAGATCATGTTGAGCTGGCGAGCGTGCAGCGCGAACTCGGCCTTTTCCCGTTCGAGCGAACCTGCGGGCAACTGCTCGATCGCATCGCCGATCGGGCCGCGATCGAGGGGGTTGATCGCGCCGGTGCCGTAGCCGACCTCGCTGACCTGCCCGCCGACCTGCTCGGTGAGCACCCGCAGGTCCGGCTTGACGTCACCGGGCACGAGCACCAATGTGCCGCGGGCGATGTCGCCGAGGGCGATCCGGCGCAGCAGCGTCGACTTGCCGAATCCGTTGAGGGCGCAGATGAAGCAGGACGGGGCGGTGATCGCCTTCATCTTCCAGGCGTAGAGCGGATCGAAGCCGACGGCCGCGCCGGTGGTCAGATGCCGCCCCAGCGGGGTGCCCAGCAGCGGGGCCTTCGCGCCGACGATCCACGGGTAGATCCCGGCGACCTGGACCGAGGTGCCCCGGTATTCGACCGGCGGCATCACCGTGGACATCCGGCCCCCACCGACCCCGTCGAATCCGCGATCGTCGAGATCGGCGAGCGGGCGGTCGAAGCCGTCGGAATTGATCCGGGTCAACCGCTCGACCGTCGCCCGGCGGCTGTACTGGCGGGTGACCAGGCTTTTCTTCCATGCCTTCGTGATGCCGGTGGCCGAGGCCGCTTGCTCCTCGAGAGCGGACAACTCGTCGTCCGACAGCAGGGTCTTGGCGATCTTCTCGGCTTGCGCGATCCGGGTCGAGGTCGTGGCTTTACCCATGACAGCGTCCTCCTCCTAGTTGCTCAGGAACGACGGGATAGTGGTGTGGTCGGGCGCGATGACTCCCACGCCGAGGGAGGCCGCGAACGCGGCGGCCTGCCAGCACCACGAGCGGCGGATCGTCAGCCGGCTCTGGCGCGAGAGGTCCTCGACCAGGGCGTCGATCTTCGGCACATCGGAGCTGCCGGCCGGTTCGGTCACGGTCACCAGCACGCCGAAGCGCACCATCCCGGCGCCACGGGCCTGTTCCATGCGGGCCTGGGCTGTGGCCGCCAGCTCGATCTGCGACTTCGCCGAACCGATCGATCCGTTCTTGAGCGACCCACCGTGCGCTTCGGCCATCGCGTTGCGGTAGTCGCTGTCGGCGATGTCGGTGGCTTCCCCGGCCGAATGCGGGCGGTAGATCACCGAGACCCGCTTGAGCGGCACCGCCTCGTTCGGGGCCAACAGGCGCTGCAGCACCCGTTCGGTCACCGCGCCTTTGGGGGCTTCACGCATCTCCCAGGTCACCGACACCGCACCGTCGTGGACGTATTTGCCGCCATCGGCGCTTTCCAGGGCGCTGCGGGGACCGCAGTCCTCCCAGGTCAGCCCGGTGCCCTCGCCGGAGTACACGCCGGCTTCGACATCGACGAGCGAGGCCGGGTCGTAGGAGCGGCGCACGAACGCCATGATGTCGTCGGCATCCATCGGCGAGCACGGCACACCGGAGCGGGCCGCGGCCGCCGTGAGGGCGGGCAGACGCCGGCCGAGTTCGACGGCCTGTTCGGAAGGGTCCTGTTTGCGTTCGGTGGTCTTGGCCTCGAAGGTGATCGCGATCCTCGCTGCGAGGCGGATACCGCCGGAGGTCAAGCCGGTGGCGAGCTGGTAGGCCGCATCGCGGGCCAGCTGCGGGGCGTCGGCGCGGGTGTTCTGGTGCACCGTTTCGTACAGTTCGATGCCGGTCTCGGGCAGCGTTTCGACGGTGGTGACCACCGCGAGGATGTCCGAGGTCTCACCGGCCCCGGACAAAAACTGTGCCCAGTTGCCGACATAGTGGTCGATCACGTCCTGGTCGACGGCTTCGGCCCCTTGAGGGTAGGCGTCGAAGACGACGGTGTAGGCGCTCTTGCTGGGCATGTGGATCATGCCGAAGGTGCGCCCGTCGGAGTCGATGCCTTCGTAGAGCTCGGTCTCGCCGAGCACGCCGGGTAGCCGGTAGGCCCGCCCGGGAACGCGGGAGAACGTGCCCGAGGCGTAGGCGTGCTCACCGCGGCGGCGGCCGCGCCAGAACTGGAATCGCATCAGTGCCCTTTCGTAGCCGGAGCGGCCGTCACGGGAGATGACCAAGGGGATGAAGCAGACGATCACCGGGATGGCCAGCAGCAATGCGACCGTCATGCCGAGGAACAGGCCCGCGATGATGACGACGGCGGCGGCGGCGATCCCTGCGATCGAGGTGCCGAAGGTGGCTCCGAGCAGGCCGGTGCTGCGGGGTCGGCGCCAGTTGCCGTAGGTGTTGAATGTCGGCTCGTTGCTCACTGTTCGAAGCCCCCTCGGTTGAACTGGTGGCCGGCCCCCGTCGCCACAGGCGCATCGGAGCCGGTGTTAGCGGACCCGCCCGCGCCGGAACCGCCGGAACCACTCGAAGCAGTGCTGCCGGGAGTGCCCGCGCCGTTGCCTTGGGGAGCCATGCCGCTGCCCTGCGGAGTTCCTTGCTGATTGCCTTCGGGGTTGCCACCTGCCGTACCCCACCCAGCGGGTGCGCCGGTGGGCTGTGCGCCCGCACCGCCGCCGGGTGGCTCGTCGTCACCCTTCGTCTTCGACGCAGCGAATCCCGCTCCGGATGCCGCGCCGCTGGCACCTCCGGTGGCGACCATCCCGGCGGCTTTCGCGCCCCACCGAGCAGACCGACCAAACCTGCGGCAGCAGCGAGGCCGCTGCCGCCGCCTCCGAGTGCGCCGATGTTCGGGACGATCAGGCGCATCAGGGCGGGCAGCACCAGCGCCGCGGCACACAAGGTGATGACCCCGGACAGGGCCATGAACCCGTCGCCGTTCTCGGGGTCGGTAATGGTCGGGGTGGCTTCGAGGAACAGGATCGCCGAGACCCCGATCACGAACGCCCCGACCGGTTTGACCAGCAGGAATGCGATCGTCCAGGCCAGCATTTTCTCGTATGCCTGGCTGCCGACCTTGGTGCCTCCGGCTGCGCCGGCGATCGGCAGCGCCGCTGCCATGAGTACGAGGATGCCGGTGCGCAGCAGCATCAAGAACGCCATCATCAACCCGCCGAGCATGCCGATGATGCCGATCAGGAACAGCAGGCCCACACCGGCCGGACCCGCATACAACTGGATCGTCACCATCGCTTCGGCCAGGCGCGACGGATCGGAGCCGACCGCACTGTCCATGAACCAGGCCGAAATCCGGTCCGACAGTTCGGTGCCGAGCACGATCAGCGTCGAGGCGCCCCCGGCGAGCACCGCCGCACGGGCCATCTGCTTGAGGCCCTCTTCCGAGGTGTCGCGGATCGCGCCGGATCGGGCCAGTGCCAGTCGGCCGCCGAGCAGGATCAGCGACAACGACAGGGCCGCGACCTGGATGTAGAAGGTGTAGTCGTTGACCGTCGCTACCGTGGCCTGGAAGGTGTCCCCGTCCATCTCGGTACCGGTGATCCACCATCCGAGCGCGAACTTCAGCACCGCGACACCCGCGTTGCCGATCCACAGCGCCGTCTTCTCGACCGCACCCGCCGCCGCATCATTGATGCTGTCCGTGAGCGCCCCTGTGCCGGCGTCGACGACGTTGCCCGCTGCACCCAGGCAGTCGGGGATATCTACGTCGAGGATCATCTCGCCCAAAGCGCCGACGACGTTCCCTGCGGTGTTGGCGCAGCTCAAGGCCCCAACGCCGGTTTCGAGCCAGTCGAATCCCGCGTCCTCGTCGGTCTGTTCCTCGACCTCGGTGCTGTCGAGGCCGCCGTCGGACGAGTCCTCCGAGGGAGCGGTGTCCTGGGCGAATGCCACACCTGCCGCGCCGATGCCGACAACCGCGACGGTGCAGAGCACGGCGAGCAGGCGAAGAACGCCTGAGCGCACGCTGCGGGTTACCACCACTGCTGCCACCCCTCGGACGACAGCGGCTCGAACTCGGTGCCAAAAGCGGTCGAGTCCAGCTGGACCACCCATCCGGTGCCCTCCCGCCACACCACCGGGATCTTCACCACCCTGATCTCAGTGGCCCCGGTCGGCCGTTCGACAGTGGCACCGAACTTGACCAGAGTCAGATCGGGATGGAAGTTGACGTTGACCATCGACATCGCCGCAGTCGGTGTGTTGTCGGCAAGCCGGACTCCCGACAACTGTCCGGTCGGGGCCGACACGCGTCCCGCCTGCGTCACCATCTCGACCCGGTTGTCACCGGCAGCGACGTATCCGATGTAGTGGGCGGCAGCCAGCGCTGCTCCCTGGGGGGTGCGGGCGAAGCCGGCGGCCACACCGTTGTCGGTGAATCCGGTGGGACCGTCGGACGTCGAGAACGGCAGGGCCATGTTCCCGTGGATGCGCTGGAGCATCACCCCACTCGGGGCCTGCTCTGCCGGACGGTTGCCGCTGGCGACAGTGTCGGACAGGATCACCCCCCTGGGGTCAAGCGGCAGATAGATGACGCGGTTGAATGCGTCGAAGACGGGTTCCGGCATGAACTTGAGGTCGTCGAGCTGAGCGGTGGCGCCGGTATCAGTGCTCGGATCGAGGGAGACCAATGGTTCGTCGTCGCTTCGGAAGGCCATGACGATGCTGATCACGAGACCCACGACGATGATGACGGCCACACCGGCCAGTCCGATGGTCAGTTTCGTGGCGGCGGATGCTCGTGCGTTCTCGGTATCGGCGCGGGAGGAAGTGGTCGTCTCTCCGGTAGGGCTGGTTGTGTCGGGTTCGGTCACTTGCGGGTCTCCTCGAGGTTGACCAGCTCCGACGGCACTTCGTCGAGAGCGGTGATGGGGGCAGCGGCGGTATCGCTGGGCAGGTTCAGTCGCCAGTCGTCGTCGATCCACACCACCTGGGTGATCGAGGATGCGAGCGAGTCATCGGAGAAGCGCTGCACGACACCGACGGTGGCGGCGGTGTCGCTGTAGACGTCGATGGTGTAGCCGACGATGGTCGGCACCATCTCGGGGTCGGTTCCCGAAATCTCCACCAGCCCCCGGTGGGCGGCGTACAGGTCGCGGCCGTCGCCGGGTGCGGCGACACCGGCCAGGACCTGAGGCCAGGTGCGATCGGAGGCGGTGGACAGCTGCACCGACTGGGTGATCGCCGCCAGCGCCGCTCCCTGTGGGGTGTGGCTGAATCCGGCGAAGGGTTCCCATTCACCATTGCTGGGGCCGTCGGTGGTGCCGATCGGCACCTCGATCCCGCCGAGCGTGATCCACCGGCTGATCTGCGGCGGATCGGTGATCGACAGCTCGGACCCGGGGGTGTGCGTTCCTGCGCAGCTGGTGGCAACCAGCGCCACCGCGACCACCGTTGCTCGCGCCCACCGACGCATCATCGTTCGTTCTCCTCGTTGCCGGATTGCTGTTGCTGTTGTCTCTGTTCGAGCTGGTCGATGACCGTCGGGGAATGACCGCTTCCGATCTGCTGGGCTTGGGGCCCCTGGGCCGTGGCCAGCAGGATCGTGGCGATGGTCGCAGCCACGCCCCGGCGAGGATCGCCCCGATGTTCGCTGCGACGAACTCTGCGGCGGTGGGGGATTCGATGCCGGCACCGTGCTTGTGGTCCCAGGCCAGGCGTCCGCCGACGAAGATCACTTTGGCCACGCACAGGATGAAGACGATCCCGGCCGCGTAACCGAGCAGCGTTTGGAAACCATCGACGACCTCGCCGGGAAGGGGCACGACCCCTTGGGCGGATACCTGCATCGCTTGACCCCCGCCCTTATGCCGCAGAAGTGACGGCGCCGAGGATCTGGTTCGCCGAGATCGCCACGATCGCGCCGACGAGCGAGCCGACGAGCATCTTCGGCGAGTCCCCCGAGCCGTGCTGCCACTTCTCCCAGGCGAACTTGCCGCCCGAGAAGATCAGGGCCGCAACGCAGGCGAGCGTGACGCCCCACAGCAGCCAGTTCAGCAGCTTGAGCAGGCCGTTCGCGCCCGGAGGCACTTCCGGGTTGATGTCGAAATTGACGGCACCCTGCGCGAGATACGCGGTATCTACAACCGTCTGGATCATGAATTGTCCTCCGTGCTACTGGCCCGACCACAAGGTCGGGAGACTCGATTGGATTGCTGTGACGATGCCGACGCCGGCAGCGATCACGTCCTCGGGAACGTCGATGACCGCTCCCTTGGTCTGGATGGGCACGCCGTCGAGGGCGCGCCAGGTGGGAAGGCTCGATCGGGCGGCCGAGGCCAGGAAGCGGTGCCAGCCGATCGACCAGTGCGCCTGGACCGCGCCGGTGACGATCGAACGCAGTTGGCGCACGTCCTTCGGCAGCGGACCGGCCGCGTTGGCCACGGTGACCAGGCCGAGCAGTTCGCAGGCCAGATCGCGGTTGCGGTGTTCGAGGATCAGATCGTGGGCGCTGGACAGGCCCTGGATGGTTTCGCGGCAGACGACCACGGCATAGGGCGATTCGATCTCTCGGGCATTCCCGCACGGCCATTGACGCTGCGCGTCGTCGGCGAAGTCCCAGTACTGGGCCAGGGTGGAGACCCCGGATCCGCCGTGTGCGCCGAGCAGCCAGAGCGCCGGTCCGGGAGTCGGCACCGTGTACGGCTCGATACGAGCGTCGACACTGGTGCGTTCTCTGGCGGTCATGCCAGCTCCCCCGTCCCGACCCGATCAGCGGTGTCGTTGTCCTGGTGGCCGGCCTCGATGCGGCCGAAAGCGTCGAGCACATCGGTCCAGGCATCGATCGACTCGACCGACAGGCGGCGATGGTCGACGGTGCCGGGGCGAGCCAGGCTCGCATCGAAGGGCACTTCGACGAACCCGGCGACCAGCGGGGACAGTGCATCGCGGATCGGGGTCAGATCGACCACGCTCTGCGGGAGCTGGTGTGAGATCGCCACCACCGTGTGGGAGAGCACGTCGCGTCCGTAGGTGCGCACCAGCCAGTCGAGGGCGCCGCGCATCCGGGCCAGCGGTTCGGCACGGGGCGGCACCGCGACGACGATCGCAGCCCCGGCCTCGATCAACGGAGCCACACGGCGTGCGCGCAACGCCGTTCCGACATCGTGGATGCGGGCGAGGCTGCGGTCGGCGAGCAGGCTGTCCACCAGGGCCGAGTCGGTGGCTTCGCCGTGACCGACGACCACCGCCCCGGCACTACTGACAGCCATCCGCGAGCCGAGCTGGCGGACCGCCCGCGCAGAATCGATCGGTTCGACCCCGACACGGGCGAGCAGGTTCCCGCCGTCGGTGGTGCCGTCGATCGCCGCGACCTGCACATCGGCACCGAGGCGCAGGGCAGTGGCCAGGCCGAAGCAGGTCGTGGTCGCGGCCGCTCCCCCGGATCCGGCCACCACGATGGCCGAGAGGTGTTCGGGCTGATCGATTTTCGGGCTACGGCGAAATGCAACAACGTTGTTCATCGGTTCTCCACGTTCGCGATCTTCACGCCGCCGTCGGCGGGCATGGTGGTGATCCACTGCTTGTGGATGCCTTCGTCTCCACGGGCGGGAACTTCAGCAGCACATCGACCGACCAGCGGTTGGGGTCCTCGGTCGGCAGCACGGTCACGCAGTGCTCGGTCCCGGCCGGAACAGCGTCGATGAAGCTCTGAATATCGTTGCCGGGCAGGACCATCAGTTCTGCGACTGCCTTGCCGTCGCGCTGGACGTAGTAGGCGTGCTCGAACGCCTGGATCACCGCCGGACCGGATTCGCGTCCGCCGGGGCCGTTGCCGACGATCCGATCCGGCTCGGTGACCGGGGCGCACCACGCCGGGGCTGCCACCGCCTCGGTCGTGGTGGGGGTGGTCGAGGGCGAGGCCACCACCGAAGAGGACGGCAGCGGCGGCGCCTGTGGTTCGTCGGTGCTGCCGGTCATCGTGGTCACCACCGCAGCGGAGACCACTGCCAGCACAGCGACACCGCCGCCGACGAGCATCCAGGTGCGGGACCGATCGCCGTCCCGCTTCGCGGGAGCAGCGGCAGCGGTGTCGGTGACCGGCACGGCGGGGCCTCGGCCGACTCGGGGGCCGGAGTCGGCCGGGGAGGACGGGCTCGGCCGATCGCGGACTTGAGTCCCCCACGGCTGCGCTGCGAGATCACCAGCGGTCCTCGCGGAATGTGGCGCGCACCCAGTCCGGGCGGTGGCATACGGGTC